>NZ_JABWQV010000075.1 GCF_014268615.1 Pseudomonas tehranensis
GAGCGGGAGCAAGCTCCCTCGCCACAAAAACTCGCTTCCACAATTGATCGCAGTGACTTCAAGTACGCGTCGCCCCCCGGGCACTGGCCGCGAACTGATCCGCCGGCAGCACATGCTTACGCTCCAGCAGGCGATACACCACGCCGGTCAACACCAGGCCGAACACCATCACGCAGGACAGGAAGTACAGCCCCGACGCCAGGTTGCCGGTGTATTCCTTGAGCGCACCGATCACGAACGGCCCGATGTAGCCGCCCAGGTTGCCCACCGAGTTGATCAGCGCGATACCCGCTGCCGCACTGGCGCCGGCGAAGAAACGCCCCGGCAAGGTCCAGAACACCGCGGTGCAGGAAAACAGCGCAAATGCCACCAGGCACAACGCCGCCAGTTGCAACACCGGCACCGTCAGCCAGGCACTGAGGAACAGGCCGATGGCGCCCAGCACATAGAGCACGGCCAGATGACCGTAGCGATCGTTCAAGCGGTCGGAACTGCGAGGAATGATCAGCAAACCGATGATGCCGAAGATGTAGGGCACCGAGGACACGAAACCGGTCACCAGATCAGTGCCGCCAAATTGCTTGATCAACGTGGGCAGCCACAGGCCCAGCCCGTAGATGCTCAGGGTCACCGGCAGATAGAACAGCGCCAGCAGCAGGACACGCTTGTCCTTCAAGGCGTGCAGCGGATTGCCGTGCCGGGTCTGGCCGTATTCCTCAAGGTCTTTTTTCAGTTCCCCGGTCAGCCAGTCCTTTTCAGCCTGGTCCATCCACTTCACCTGTTGCGGACCATCCGGCAGATAACGCAGCACCGGCCAGGTCAGCAAGACCGCCGGCAGGCCGATGACGATAAACAACCACTGCCAGCCGTGCAGGCCCAGGATGCCGTCCATGCCCAGCAAGCCGCCGGAGACGGGGCCGGTGATCATCATGGCGATGGGCTGAGACAGAATGAACAGGCCCAGGATCTTGCCGCGATGGCGAACCGGGAACCATTGGGTGATGTAGTACAGCACGCCGGGGAAGAATCCGGCTTCCGCCGCGCCGAGCAGAAAGCGCATCACATAGAAGCTGTAAGGCCCTTGCACAAACGCCATGCCGATGGTGATGGCGCCCCAGGTGATCATGATCCGCGCGAACCAGCGCCGGGCACCGAAGCGTTCCAGCATCAGGTTGCTGGGGATCTCCAGCAGGAAGTAGCCAATGAAAAACAACCCCGCGCCCAGGCCGTAGGCGGCATCACCGATGCCGATGTCGGCGCCCATGTGCAGCTTGGCGAAGCCCACGGCGGAACGGTCCACGTAGGCGATCAGATATAGCAGGATCAGAAAAGGAATCAGTTTCAGCGTGATGCGGCGAATAAGCCGCAATTCCTGGCTCATGGGACCGGTCTCCGATTGTTGTTGTTATAGAACCTTGGGGGATTTCTCTGACCAATGAGCGCCAGGACAACCCCTCCGTTGAATCGGACTATATAGTAATACTATTTACCCAACAACACTTCCAAACAGAGCAAATTGAGCTTATGTTAGGCGCAAGCTAAAACCATATAGTCATACAATAAGAGAATCGATCATGTCTGATAAGAAACCCTCCCTGCGCTCGGCCCAATGGTTTGGCACCGCCGACAAAAACGGCTTCATGTACCGCAGCTGGATGAAAAATCAGGGCATCGCCGACCATCAGTTTCATGGCAAGCCAATCATCGGCATCTGCAACACCTGGTCGGAGCTGACACCATGCAACGCGCATTTCCGGCAGATCGCCGAACACGTCAAGCGCGGCGTGATCGAGGCCGGGGGCTTCCCGGTGGAGTTTCCGGTGTTCTCCAACGGCGAATCGAACCTGCGCCCTACCGCCATGCTGACGCGCAACCTGGCGAGCATGGACGTTGAAGAAGCGATTCGCGGCAACCCGATTGACGGCGTCGTGCTGCTCACCGGTTGCGACAAGACCACGCCCGCTTTGCTGATGGGTGCCGCCAGTTGCGACGTGCCGGCAATCGTCGTGACTGGCGGGCCGATGCTCAACGGCAAACACAAGGGTCAGGACATCGGTTCGGGCACGGTGGTCTGGCAATTGAGCGAACAGGTCAAGGCCGGCACCATCACCATTGACGACTTCCTCGCGGCCGAAGGCGGCATGTCCCGTTCGGCCGGTACCTGCAACACCATGGGCACCGCGTCCACCATGGCCTGTATGGCCGAAGCCCTCGGCACGTCCCTGCCCCACAACGCCGCGATTCCGGCGGTGGATGCGCGCCGTTATGTGCTGGCCCACATGTCCGGCATGCGTGCGGTGGAAATGGTCCGCGAAGACCTCAAGCTGTCGAAAATCCTGACCAAGGAAGCCTTCGAAAACGCCATCCGCGTCAACGCGGCCATCGGCGGCTCCACCAACGCGGTGATCCATCTCAAGGCCATCGCCGGACGCATCGGCGTGCAACTGGACCTGGACGACTGGACTCGCATCGGTCGCGGCATGCCGACCATCGTCGACCTGCAGCCGTCCGGACGCTTCCTGATGGAGGAGTTCTATTACGCCGGTGGTTTGCCCGCCGTGCTGCGCCGTCTCGGCGAAGCCAACCTGATCCCCAACCCGAATGCCCTCACCGTCAACGGCAAGAGCATCGGCGAGAACACCAAGGACGCACCGATCTACGGCCAGGATGAAGTCATCCGCACCCTGGACAACCCGATCCGCGCCGACGGCGGCATCTGCGTGCTGCGTGGCAACCTGGCGCCACTGGGGGCGGTGCTCAAGCCATCCGCCGCCACCGCCGAACTGATGCAGCATCGCGGTCGCGCGGTGGTGTTCGAGAACTTCGACGAGTACAAGGCGCGGATCAACGATCCGGAACTGGATGTCGATGCCAGCTCGATCCTGGTGATGAAGAACTGCGGGCCCAAAGGTTATCCGGGCATGGCCGAAGTCGGCAACATGGGGTTGCCGGCCAAGCTGCTGGCCCAGGGCGTGACGGATATGGTGCGGATTTCCGATGCGCGCATGAGCGGCACCGCCTACGGCACCGTGGTCTTGCATGTGGCGCCGGAAGCGGCAGCCGGCGGGCCTCTGGCGGCGGTGAAGGAAGGTGACTGGATCGAGCTCGATTGCGCTAGCGGTCGTCTGCACCTGGACATTCCGGACGCCGAACTCGCCGCTCGCCTGGCCGACATCGCCCCCCCGCAGCAACTACTGGTGGGCGGCTACCGCCAGCTGTACATCGACCATGTGTTGCAAGCGGACCAAGGCTGTGACTTCGACTTCCTGGTGGGCTGCCGCGGCGCCGAAGTACCGCGTCATTCCCACTGACACTTGACTCATGCTCAACAGAAGGTCCTGTGGGAGCGGGCTTGCTCGCGAATGCGGTTGAACATTCAACATTTGGGTTGACTGTCACACCGCATTCGCGAGCAAGCCCGCTCCCACATTTGGATCTTCTCTGAGTTCCAGACCGTGCTCGCACTAGCGACCCGCCATCGCCGCGCCTGCTATCATGCGCAACACTCCCCTCGCACAGGATCGCGCCGCATCCCATGGACTACCGTAAACCCTCCGACCGCAAAAGCATGCACGCGCGCATCGTCCAGGAACTGGGCATGCAGATCGTTTCCGGGCGTTTCAAACCCGACGATAAACTGCCCGCCGAAGCATTGTTGTGCGAGGAGTATGCCGTCAGCCGTCCGGTGTTGCGCGAGGCCACACGCGTGCTGGTCGCCAAGGGGCTGGTGTATTCGCGGCCACGGGTCGGCACGGTGGTCAAGGCGCGCCGGGAATGGCACATGCTCGACCCCGATGTGCTGCACTGGTTGATGCAAAGCAGCCCGCAGAATGAGTTCTTCAATCTGTTGACCAGCGTACGCAGCATCATCGAACCGGCCGCCGCGGCCCTCGCCGCACAGTTCGCCACCGACACCGACATCGCCGCGATCCGCGAGGCCTACCAGCGCATGGAGGCGGCACCGACCCCCGAGGCCGTGCTGCAACCGGACCTGGACTTCCACAGCCGCATCGCCGACGCCACCCACAACGACCTGCTCGCCAACCTGTGCAACATGTTGTCGGTCGCCATCGCCGAAGCCCTCAAGCACTCCAACCAGCGGCCCAACCTGCATGAACTGGCGATGCCGCGCCACAAGGCGATCCTCACCGCCATCGAGAACCGCGACGCCCTCGGTGCCCGGCATGCCACCCTGGTGCAACTGGACGATGCCCGCAGTGCACTGAACGTGGTGTTGGGCGCCGATCCTTCCTGATATCCCCAAGCACTCCCGACGAGGCCTGGCATAACCGGTATTCATCGAGGTGGTATTTATTTACCGCCCTGGCGGGACCGGGATGTCGATACTGTGCGCGTCGTCATTTCCGGCGGCCCTGAGTTTATGAAAAGGACTTCATATGACCGCGCCCTCTACGGCCAATACTCTCCCCGCGTTGGCTCAAAGCGTCAGCCTGCAATTTGCCAGTCGCCCGACCTTCGAGCAGTTCGCCAAACGCATGCTCGAACAGGCCATCAAGGAAAAATACCCCACACTGGCCTTCGACCTCTCCAAAACCCGGCTGGCAACGCCCGATACAGCTTCGCGCGGCTATCTGCTCGAACCCTTCATGGCCCGCGTCCTCGACTACCTGGCGCTGGGCACTCCTGTGCAATTCAAGGATCGCAACGGGCGGCGCAGCTTCCTGTCCGACGCGCCGCCGCGGCTGCTTTCGCCAGACGACGGCAAGCTGGATATGAACGTCATCAAAAAGCTGCTGCTCGAACTGCCCTGGAGCGTGCCCATCGGGCTAGAGGATGCGCTGACGCGTTACTGGAACGCCAACATCGACACCGCCTCGCAAACCGACAGGCAGGACGGCACCAGCCGCTGGCAGTGGCTCAGCGATGTGCTCAGAAATCTGCTGCATATCCGCGGTCTGCAGCAGCCTGGCCTTTCTGAAGAGGCCCGCGACGCCCTCGACCAGATTGTCCAATGGCCAGATCGTGAGCAACGCTTTCGGCGTCACGGCCAATCGTCCGTCTATGCCTACAGCCTGGAGACCCGGCTCACTCGGGACGGCTCCAGCAGTGTGTTGATCAGCAGCGAAATGCTGTTGGTCCGCTGCAAGAACAACTCGACACGCCTACTGCTTTGCAGTCCTGCCGGTGCTGTCCAGGCCTTCGACTCCCTGGAAGCGTTCACTCAACACTGGGGCACGCTGATCGCCAGCCAGTACGTCGTCGACAGCGTGACTTGCCAACGTAACGAGATCAGTGGCAATGCCTTCGAGACCCAGGCGGCCCTGATCCTGGAGCAGCAACTGGCCGACCTGGAGGCGGTGCAACTGCCCTCGCGTATTGGCCTGCCAGAGCTCAAGGCACTTTATGCCGAGCTGAGCGACCCCGCCCGCTATCTGCTCGACGCCCCGCAGCCGATGCCCGAAACGGCGGCACGGATCGCCCCCCTGATTCCCGACTGGCTGAAACAGGCGTCCGTCATCGACAGGACGAAGATCCAGCAATACAGCCTGGCATTGGCCAGTGCCAAGAAACGCAACCAGGGCCGCACCTTTCTCAGCGACATCCAGGATATCAAGGCTTTCGCCGCAGAGGCCCTGCTCAACGTCCTGCAGCAGGCCAACGACCGCAGTCCGACCAAGGCCCAGGCCAGCCAATATCAGCCCGATGATGTGCAACTGACCTTCAGCGCAGCGGCGGGCTATCCCGGCACCACCGGGATTGTCGAAAAAAGAACGATGAGCCTGACCGAACTGGCGATCGACAACCTCGTCTCCCGCCCCGGCGTGGATCCGGTGCTCAGCCATCGCCTGGGCCTGGCGCTACCGATGTGGTTGACGGCGGACTTCATCACTCGCAAGTACGGGCTGATCGAACAGGTGGACATCGGCACGACCTACCCGCGCTACCTGCAACAGAAACTGTTGGACGATGTGTCGCAAGCCCACCAGCGCCAACGGATGTTCGCCGAGGAGATCCCCGCCCAACTGCCGCTGGATGCCCTCAAGCAGATCCTCAACCACGAAAACGGCATGACCCGCCAAGGACTGGCCCTGATCGAAGCCCTGCTCAAGCCCGACGCCGATGAGCAACGGGTCGCGGGCGCTCCGGTCGTCATTCGCCACCTGGCCTTCCTGCGCAAGCCTGAAGCCCACCCTGATACCGTGACGAACATGTTCATCATCGAGCCGGAGGATATCGCTACTGGCCCGCATGTGCTGTATCGCCCGCTCTATACGCCTTCGCTGCTGCAATACCCGACGCGCCAGGCATTGCTGCAAGCCATCGCCGCGCCCGGAGACCTGCAACAGAGTGTACTGACCTGGATGTCCGACGCCGCTCGCCTGATCTACGCCAACGGCGGTTTCCAGGAACCCCATATCGTGCGCTTCTATCAGGGCGATGAGTTCAGCCTTCCCCAGAAGCCGGCGCCGGCGACCCTGGCGGTCGACAGCGTCAACGACGAACTGCGGCAGTTCCTGCGCAACGGCGAATTGATGCAATACCTCTACGGCAGCAATGCCCGGGCTCTGGTCACTCAGGCAGACCGGGGCTCGGTGTCCAACAGTGAAAGCCGCTGGGCCATTCTGCTTCACGGTGGCAGCCTGTTGTTCAACACCCTGCTGTTGCCCCTGCTGCGCGGCCCGGCCATGGCCACCGCCTGGCTATGGAGCCTGATGGCCAGCGCCAATCAGGACATCCCGGCCCTGAGCAGCGAAGACTCGGTGACCCGGGAACTCGCCGCTGTCGATCTGCTGCTCAACCTCGGCATGCTGCTGGTCCAGTTTCCCTCCATCAGTGCGCCCCCTCGGGCCCCATTGCCCGAAGCGCTCAAGGAACAGGTGATGCGCCCTCCCGCGCCGCGCATCATCTCGGAGCAGTGGCCCGCACCCGCGCCACCGAGCATTCATGAAGGGCCCGTGGCCTTGCCAGGGGAACGCTCCGGCGGCAGCGGCAGAAACCTTGACCTCAGTTTTGCCAGCGCGCGCCGACGGTTGACACCGGAGCAACTCGCCCGCCTGCAACGTTTCCAGGTAAACCAACCGGCATCCATGCCCGAGCCGACAAAATACGGCCCCTACACGGGCCTGTACGTCATTCGGAACACCTGGCACGCCCTGGTGGATGGAAAAATGTATCAGGTGACCCCGGAACCAGACGGCACCGCGATCATTGTCAATCCCCTCGCCCCGCGGGACTCGGCTCAGTATGGTCCGGTGCTGCAAGCGGATGCCCGGGGCAACTGGTCCATCGACCTGCGTCTGCGCCTGCGTGGGGGCATGCCCCCCAAGCGCCTGGCCAAACTGCGGGACATAAAGGCCCAACGCGCGGCCGAACTGAGCGAGCTGCTGAAGAGTTATTACAAGGGCGAGGCCGATGAGCAACGCGCCCTCGACACTGCCCAGGAAGTCATGACCAGAACCCAGGCAGGCAACTTTACCGAAGCGCAACGCGCGGACAAGCGGGCACGCTTCTACAAGCTGCTGGAGAAGCAGACTGACACCTATCTGAAGCTGCTGGACAACGTCACCGAATATGCCAGCCACGATATGCAGCTGCCCCCAGGCATCATCCGCGCCTTGATGGAGAATGTGGTCAACAATGCCCGCAAGGCCTTCCTGATCAACGAGTTCGACCTGACGGCACTGGATGCCGCTCATGGCCAATTCACACAAGATTATTCGACCCTGCAAGCGAATGTCGCCGGCAACCTTCTCGACTATTTCGATTACCTCGACGCGTTGAGCAACATCAACGATCGCTCGATCCATTGGCTGGAACTCAGGGACCGCTACCTGGAAGCGCTGTTGAACCTGGATGCCGCGGGCGCACAAGCATTTGAGCGGCTGACCCGGGACCGCCCGTTGGGTGAACGAACGGCATTGGCCACCAAGGCCCTGCAACTGCCTACGCTAGCGGCGCTGATCTTCAAGGACCCCGATTCCGACCTTCCCGAGAACCTGCACAACGTCACCCAGTTATTGATGGAACAGGCGCGCTCCCAGTCCGACCTGAGCACCTACGAACTGAGCCCATCGGAACAGATCGAGGTTCTGGAAAGCCTGATCGAACACTATGGCGCGGCCCTCGATGCCATGCAGGGTATGAAAGCCCTCAATGCCGCAGACATGAACACCTCCTATTTCGGCAGGCTGTTCAGGCTGGTGGAAGGCCTTTATCAAGACGTGTCCGCCAAACTGGCCGCCGAGATCAAGCCCGAGCCGGCACCGCGCAAGCGTCCGCCCAAACGTAGCAGGACACCTGCCGGGCGCCCGCAGAAGAAGGTCATCAAGACGCGCAAGAGCGGTGTTTTGATCGGCGACCTGAAACCGGCCGGCACGTCGCTGCCGATCGAGGTCGTCGAGCTGCGCTCCGAAGTCGACGACAGGCTGCTCGCCACCTACTCGCAACACGACGACGTCTGGGACCTCGTCGAGGTCCAACGACCAGTCCCAGCACCCCGCACACGCTCGGTCAAGGCGATCAAGGCCGATGCACGAAAACTGCTCGGGCAATTGGAAACCAGCCTGTTGAACGCCGAACGCTATAAAACCCAGTGTCGCTTCCCACAGGAAATCGAGGAAATCCTCAGCAACGAAGCGAGTCGCTACCGCAAACTGTCCGAAGAACTCGAACGAGCCTTCACCGCCTCAAAAAACCCGCGCACCGCAGCCGATCAGACACTGACCGAGCAACTGTCAAACGCTGTTTCGCGCCTGATCACCCGAGGCAGTGAACTGCGCACCGAATTGAGCCTGAAACTGCCCCCCACCGACAGCAACCTTCGCTACCTGTTCGAGAAAAACCTGATACAAGTTGCCAAGCTCGGCGAACGCAAAGCCTTGAAGGGCGAGCGCAAGGATTTCCTCCAGGAGTACGCCATCAATGACCGGGACGGTTGGCCCCTCTGGTACGCGCACTTTCATTACGAAACGGCAGACACGCCAAAAGCTGACTTTAGCGTCGCGCATTTGAAAACCAAGGAACAGCGCAAGGAGCACTACCATTCAATGCTGGCCAAGGCGAAAAGCCCTTACGCAGTGGTGAATGTGTACCGAGGACAGATCGGCAGGCCGTTGGCGCAAAGCAAGTTCTTGCCGTTGGCGCCTTGACGGGAGTGGGTGACTCACCGTGGCGAGGGAGCTTGCTCCCGCTGGACTGCGCAGCAGTCCCAAAAAGGCTGGATGCGATCAACCTGATCCACCAAGGCGCCTGGTCTGGGGGGCTGCTTCGCAGCCCAGCGGGAGCAAGCTCCCTCGCCACAGATTCATTCCAGGCTCCTTGAGTGGGTCAAGGTTGCAGCCTTGCTGGTCAGTCAGTGGGCAAACAACGACTTACTCTTCTGCCCTGCCATTTTCTCAGGTTTGATCAGGAAACGCGCCAGCGCCGGCAGCAGCCACAGTGCCCCGAACATGTTCCACAGCAACATGAACGTCAGCATCAGCCCCATGTCGGCCTGGAACTTGATGGCCGAGAAGATCCAGGTGCACACACCGATGGCCAGGCACAGGCCAGTGAACAACACCGCCTTACCGGTGGACTTCAGCGTCTGGTAGTACGCCTCTTGCAACGGCAACCCGGCCCGCAGGAAGCTTTCCAGGCGGCTGTAGATGTAGATGCCGTAATCCACGCCAATCCCCACGCCAAGCGCCACCACCGGCAGCGTCGCGACTTTCACGCCAATCCCCATGAAGGCCATCAGCGCGTTACCCAGCACCGAGGTCAGCACCAGCGGCAGCACGATGCACAGCGTCGCCGCCCAGGAACGGAAGGTGATCATGCACATGGTTGCCACGCAGATGTACACCAGGATCAGAATGGTCAGTTCCGATTCCTTGATCACTTCGTTGGTCGCCGCTTCAATGCCAGCGTTGCCGGCGGCGAGGATGAACTCCAGGCCGTCGCGATTATTTTCCTTGGCAAACGCCTGCACCACCTTCACGGCGCGGTCCAGGGTCTCGGCCTTGTGGTCGTTGAGGAACACCAACACCGGGGCCACGGAGCAGTTGTTGTTGTACAGGCCATCGGCCCGGGCAATGGAGTTGTTCAGCACATCAGGGTTGCGCGACAAGGTTTCCCACTTCAGGTTGCCCTCGTTCATGCCCTTGATCATTTGTTTGGACACGGTGACCAGGGAGATCGCCGACTGCACCCCCTCGGTGTTCTGCATTTTCCACATCAGCTCGTCGATGGGGGCCATGGCTTCATAGCGTGAGCAGCCTTCAGCCTTGGTCTTGACCATCACCACCAATACGTCGGAGCTGGTGGAATAGTTGCTGATGATGAAGTTGTTGTCCTGGTTATAGCGCGAGTCCGGACGCAACTCCGGCGCGCCCTGGTCCAGGTCACCGATCTTCAGGTTCTGGCTGTACCAGAGGCCGCCACCAAAGGCGATCAAGGCCAGGACGATCGACACCGGCGCGACCTTGGCGCTGGCAAATTTCGACAGCAGGCGCCAGAACGGGTGTTCACGCGTCGCATCCTTTTTGCTGCGCTCGATGGCACGTTTGCTGATGCCGACATAGGAAATCGCCACCGGCAACAGGATCAGGTTGGTGAACACAATCACCGCCACGCCGATGGACGCCCCAAAGGCCAGTTCCCGGATCACGCCGATATCGATGATCAGCAAGGTGATAAAGCCGACGGCATCCGCCAGGATCGCGATCATCCCCGGCAGGAACAACTGACGGAATGTGCGCCGCGCCGCCGTCAGGGCGTTGTCCGCTTCACTGGATTGCAGAGCGATACCGTTGATTTTCTGCACGCCGTGGGAGATACCAATGGCGAAGATCAGAAACGGTACCAGCATCGAATAAGGATCGAGCCCGAAACCGACGGCGTGCATCAGCCCCAACTGCCAGACCACGGCTACCAGGGTCGTGCTCAGCACTGCAATGGTGCTGCGCATGCAGTTGGTGAACCAGTACAGCAGCACCAGGGTAATGATGAAGGCCACGCCGAAGAACATCACCACCATGGTCAGGCCGTCGATCAAGTCACCGACCTTCTTGGCAAAGCCCACGATATGGATCTTCACGTTGGGGTTCTGGGCTTCAAACTTGTTGCGAATCTTGTCTTCGAGTTCGTGGGAGAACTTCTGGTAATCCAGGGCCAGCAGCTTGCCCTGGTCCTGCGGGTCCGGATAGGACTCCAACAGCGGGATATCGATGATGCTCGATTTGAAATCGTTGGCCACCAGGCGTCCGACCTGACCGGACTTGAGCACGTTGTTGCGTAACAGATCGAGGCTGTCGGCCGAGCCGTCATAGCTCTGGGGAATCACCTCACCACCGGCAAAGCCCTCCTCCGTCACTTCGGTCCAGCGCACGCTCGGGCTCCACAACGACTTGAGGCCGGAGCGGTCGACGCCGGAAATGTAGAACACCTCGTCATGAATCTGGCGCAAGGTCTCCATGTAATCCTTGGAGAAAATGTCACCGTTGGTGGCCTCCACGGAAATCCGCACCGTGTTGCCCAGGTTCGCCAAATCATTGCGGTGTTCGAGCATCTTCTCGATGAAGGGGTGCTCGAGGGGAATCATTTTTTCGAAACTGGTGGACGGCCGGATCAGCGTGGCCTGCCAGAACAGGAAAATACTGACCAACAGGCAAATGACGATCACTGCCGGGCGGTTGTTGAAAATCAGGCGTTCGAGAAACGTTGCCTTGTCTTGATGATGACTGCTCATGGGGTCCGCCTTCTTGTTATTGTGCCCGCCGGATGTTTGCGGCTCATTTGCTCAATTCAGCGCCGGTGGGGGTGGTGGCGTGAACGCCACCCTGTCCTGCCAGGATCAGATTGCCGTTGCCCGCCGCCGTGACGGCCGCCACGGAAATCCGATCCGGGCGGTTGAATACGCTGAAGGTCACGCCGTCATCGCTGCTGCGCACCACACTGCCGCCGTTGCCGACAATGACGATGGAGCCATCTGGCAAGAGCGTGGCTCCGGACAGGCCGAATTCCAGGGCACCCCGGGTGGCCTTGAGCTCGACCTGCTCCCAGGTGCTACCAAAATCGGTGGAGCGATAGAGGTTGCCGCGCAGGCCGTAGGCCAGCAGCGTTGAAGGCTGAGCGGTGCCGATGACGCCGAACAGCGAGCCTTCGTATGGGCCTTCGATCTTTTCCCAGGTCTGGCCCCAATCGCTGGAACGGAACATGCTGCCGGCCTCACCGACGATGAACAGCCCGGCGTCTTTCACCGCAGCGATCGCGTTGAGGTGGAACTGGTCTTCGTTGTCGAGGCGATCCCCGACCTCTTCCCAGTGCTTGCCGCCGTCGGTGGTTTCGAACAGCGCCCCGTAGGCGCCCACGGCAAAACCGTTGCTCGCATCCTTGAACCAGACGTCCAGCAGCGGCGATTCACGGGTCAGGTCTTCGAATTGCTTGGTCCAGGTGCTGCCACCGTCTTCGCTGGCCAGTATCTGCGCGTCGTGCCCCACGGCCCAGCCGTGTTTGTCATCGACGAAAAATACTGCGGTGAGCAACTGGCGGGTCGGCACCTTGGCCTGAGTCCAGGAGCTGCCCTGATCGTCCGAATAGACAATGTGCCCGCGATCACCGACCGCCACCAGGCGTTTGCCGGCATGGACCACATCGAGCATCAGGGTTTTGCTGGCCTTGGCCGACTCGACGGAATAGATGACATCGGCTGTCGACGCCGCTACGGCCATCACCGGTGCAGACAACACGGCAGAGCCCAGCAGCGAGAGCGCCGAGACCAGCAACGCGACTCTGCGCAGTACCGGCGGCCGGCAGCGGCCCACAGCCATGACAGGCTCATTCATAGACCTTTCCCCCATTATTATTGTTAGGTCATTCAACCCTTCAGGGCGCCGTAAGCGGGCTTATCGTGATTGACTGTTCTGGAGCATAGTCCTGAAACCTGCAATCTAGAGCCACTTCGGAAGCTGACCTATCCTATCGGGCTTTGGAAAGGTCTGACAATCGACACCGCGTTATCTTTTGTTAACCGTGGGGGGATGCGGTTGGGGGTGAATGAAGGGGTATTCGGGGAGGTTATAGCTGGACGCTGGGTAGCTATAGCGGTGGCTGGTCTGACGCTATCGCGAGCAGGCTCGCTCCCACAGGGTATCTCTGTTGAACACAAAACAGGCGTCCATTGAAGATCCCTTGTGGGAGCGAGCCTGCTCGCGATGCGAACACCGCGGTCTGCCAGACAGACCGCGGCGCCAAGGTCACGCCAGGCTCTTGCTCACCACTTCAAACACATCGGCCGACAGCCCGCCGGACGCGAGGATGCGCTCCAGCTCGGCTTTCATCAGCGCCTGGCGGGCGCTGTCGTATTTGCGCCAACGGGTCAGCGGCGCCAGTTGCCGTGCGGCGATCTGCGGGTTGAAGCCATTGAGCTGGATCACCAGGTCCGCCAGGAAGCGATAACCCGAACCGTCGGCGGCGTGGAAGTTGATCAGGCTTTGCCCGGCAAACGCCCCCACCAGCGCGCGAACCTTGTTCGGGTTCTTGATATTGAACGCCGGGTGCTCCATCAAGGCCTTGACCCGCGCCAGGCCACCCGGCAACGGGCTGCCGGCCTGGACGCTGAACCATTGGTCCATGACCAGCGGGTTGCCTTTGAAGTTTTCCGCGAACACTTCCAGAGCCTTGGCCTTCTCGGCTTCAAACAGCGAATTGACCAACACCGCCAGCGCCGTGAGACGCTCGGTCATGTTGTCGGCGGTGTCGAACTGCTCCAGGGTGGCACTGAGCACTTCCGGCTTGTCGGCAAGCATCAAGTACGACAGCGCGATGTTCTGCAAGGCGCGACGGGCGAAATGCTCGGCCTCGGCCACATACGGTGTGCGCTTGGACAGGTCGCGGTTGGCTTCATAGCGCAGCCACAGGGCTTCGAACAGATTCTCCGCCAGTTGTTTGCGGGCAAATTCACGGGCGGCGTGGATCGCCTCCACGTCAGCCACTTCGCTGATTTCCGTCAGGTAAGCCTCGCCAGGCAGCGAGAGCATTTCCGCGACCATGGCCTGGTCCAGGGATTCGTCCGACAGTACGGTGCGCAACGCGCTGACCAAACGCGGGTCCAGCACCAGCGGTTCACCTTTCTGATGCTGGGCGATCAGTTCCTGTAGCACTTGCACCGACAATTGCTGGCCGGCATCCCAGCGGTTGAAGCCGTCGCTGTCGTGCTGCATCAGGAACATCAACTGGTCGCGGCTGTACGGGAAGCTCAGCTTCACCGGCGCCGAGAAGCCACGCAGCAGCGATGGCAGGGGTTGTTCGGCGATATCGACAAAGGTGAAAGTCTGCTCGGCTTCGGTCACCGAGATCACCCGGGAGGTACCCTTTGCCGCCGCTTCACCGGCCAGGCGCAAAGGCATTTCAGCGCCCTTCCCGTCCAGCAACCCCAGCTCCACGGGAATCACAAATGGCAGTTTTTCCATTTTGTCCGGGGTCGGTGGGCAGCTCTGCCTGAAGGTCAGGCTGTAGGTCCGGGCAGCAGCGTCGTAGGCCTCGCTGACCGCCAGCCGTGGCGTGCCGGCCTGGCTGTACCAGCGCTTGAACTGACCGAGGTCGACGCCGTTGGCATCCTCCATGGCCTTGATGAAGTCATCGCAGGTCACGGCCTGGCCGTCGTGGCGCTCGAAGTACAGGTCGCTGCCCTTGCGAAAGCCCTCGGCGCCCAGCAAGGTGTGGATCATGCCGACCACTTCCGAACCCTTCTCGTACACGGTCAGGGTGTAGAAGTTGGAAATTTCCATGAAGCTGTCCGGGCGCACCGGGTGGGCCATGGGACCCGCGTCTTCGGCAAACTGGTGAGTGCGCAGGTACGCCACGTCCTGGATACGCTTGACCGTGGCCGAGTTCATGTCGGCCGAAAAACCGGCGTCACGGAACACAGTGAAGCCTTCCTTGAGGGACAACTGGAACCAGTCACGGCACGTCACGCGGTTGCCCGACCAGTTATGGAAATACTCGTGGGCAACGATCGCTTCGACCCGCTGGTGCGCGGCATCGGTGGCGGTTTCGGCGCGGGCCAGCACTGCGCTGGAGTTGAAGATGTTCAGGCCCTTGTTTTCCATGGCGCCCATGTTGAAGTCGTTGACCGCGACAATCATGAAGATGTCCAGGTCATACTCACGCCCATAGACCTCTTCATCCCAGCGCATCGACTTCTTGAGGCTGGTCATGGCGTGCTGGCACTTGTCGATGTTTTCCGGCTCGACATAGATACGCAGCGCGACGGTGCGCTCGGTCATGGTGGTGAAGGTGTCTTCGACGCACCACAGGTCCCCGGCCACCAGGGCAAACAGGTAGGCGGGTTTCTTGAACGGGTCTTCCCAGGTCGCCCAGTGCCGGCCATCTTCGCCGGGACCGCTGGCGATCGGGTTGCCGTTGGACAGCAACACCGGATAGCTGTGCTGCTCGGCCACCACCGTGGTGGTGAATGTGCTCATCACATCCGGCCGGTCGAGGTAATAGGTGATCTTGCGAAAACCCTCAGCCTCGCACTGGGTGCAGAACATGCTGCCGGATTTGTACAAGCCTTCCAGGGCGGTGTTGGTTTCCGGGTGGATTCTGACGCTGGTGTCCACCGTGAAGGCCGAGGCCTTGGGTTGCAGGGTCAGGTGGCTGCCGTCCAGTTGATAGTCCAGCGGATTGAGGTCGATGTCATCGAGCTTGATCGAGAGCAGCTCCAACTGCTGGCCATCGAGCACCAGGGGCGGCAGGCCGGCCCCGCGCTCGGGGTTACGGCGCATCACCAGTTGCGCATGGACCAGGCTGTGGTCCTCGAACAACTCGAAGGTCAGGTGTGTCTCGTCGATCAGGTACTCGGGCGCCTGATAGTCCTTCAGGTAAATCATCTTCGGTTGTTCGGTGCGCATGGGTCGAGTCCTTCTACTGATGCACGGCGAGCTGATAAGCCGTGTATTTACGAATATTGATCACGCCGGTGTCGAAAATCAGGTATTGGCCCTTGATCCCCAGCAGCGTGCCTTCGGCAATCGGGTTCTTGTCCAGGTTGAAGCTGACGATCTTGGCCGGGTACTGCTCCACCGGATAACGGATCTCGATGGGCTCGACGTCCGCTATGGTCTGGATCGCTTGCAGACCGAATCGTTCCTGCAAGCCTTGCAGACCTTCAGCGCAGCTCTCGAACAGCGAATCGCGGATCCGGGGCAGGTCCACCGCCACGGCATCGCCCTTGAGCAACGCGCGCCAGTTGGTCTTGTCCGCCACCTGACTGCGCAACAGGTCTTCGACAAAGCCCGATTGCTGGCGCGTGGCGACCCGCAGGATCGGCAGCGCCTGGCTGGCGCCCTGGTCAAGCCAGCGGGTCGGCAGTTGCGTGGCGCGGGTGATGCCGACTTTCACGCCCGAGGAATTGGCCAGGTACACCACATGATCGGTCATGCAGAACTGTTCGCCCCAGGCCGGATCGCGGCAGGTGCCCGCGTCGAAGTGGCAGCGCTCGGGGCTCATGATGCACAGGTCGCATTGGGCCAGCTTGGTCATGCAGGGGTAGCAATAACCCTGGCTGAAACTGGTCTTGGTCCGGCGTCCGCAGTGGCTGCAGTGGATCGCGCCGAGAAACTCCAGGCGCAGCGTGCTGCCGATCAACGGATTGACCGGCACCTCGGTATCGCCCAGGCGAAAGGCGTATTGAACGGTCGGCCCGTCAAGGCGTGCCGACATCTTGCTGATTGCACCGCGGCCAATCTCGATCAATGGATGGCATCCGACTTGAACAGGATGTTCGGCACTTCTGTGGCCTTCGATTGGCACTCCTGCGGCCCCATGTAGCCGGTGCGTTCCTCTTCGGGCAGGTTCTGGATCTCCCAGGCGATCATCGCCTGCAGCGACAGTTCGCGCTGCTCGGCGGTGAGTTTGTTGCCATCGGCCCATTTCCCGATTTCCACCGCCAGTTTCAGGCTCTGATAGATATCGGGGGTGATGTTTTTGATCATTTCGTTGAACGAGGACATGGGTTCTCCGCGCAATCGCGCCTATTCAAATATTACAGGCGCCCGTCAGGGAGCCATTTTACGACGAGCGAACAGTCCGCCCAACAAACCCGTGAAGCAACCGATGAGCAGCCCGCCGACGTGGGCCGCGTTGGCGATTTCGCCGAAGCCGATCAGCGAGATCAGCCCGGACAGGCACAGCACCAGCCACACCAGCATCATCACCAACACCCCGCGGGGTAAGTGATAGGCCGGGTTCGGTGCCAATAGCTGGAAAATCCAGCAATGCCCCAGCAGGCCATAGAGCACGCCGGACAAGCCGCCGAACAAGGTCGGGCCGCTGAACAAATATTGGGCGAAGTTGGACACGAGGCTGAACAGAAGGGTCAGCCCCAGCAGGTTGATGCCGCCCTGGCGCGCTTCGATCCGCCGTCCCAGTTCCCAATACCACATGCCATTCATGGCGATGTGCAGGAAACCGAAATGGATCAGCATCGGCGTCACCAGGCGCCACCATTGCCCCGCCGCCAGGCTGTCGGCCAGGGGCGTGAAATGGATATAGTCGCCGACGACGCGAAACTCCAGGAACGTCAGCCAGCGCAAGGTCTCGAGATTTTCCCCCAGCAACGTCACGGCGCCGACGATCAGGCTCAGCAGCAACATCAGGGCAGTGACCGGACTGCGGGTCAGTTGCTCGACGAAACCGGGCCGTCGCGACGTGCTGCCGCTGGCGGGCAACGCCAACTGTTGCTCGGGATCGCCGCTCGGAAAGCGTGCGTACAACGAGCGCACGTCTTCGCTGACTTCATCCGGCACCCACAGCACCTGCTCGCCCGCCTCTTCGCTGACCCGATGGGGCACCTGCATGCGCTGGAGCAATTTGACGAAGCCACTCAGATCCTCGGCCAAGGGCAAGCGCAAGACCGCTACGACGCTCATCGCAACTCCTCCGGCCGCTCGACATCGACCCAGACAAATTTGTGCGGGTCCAGTCGGGTCTCTGCGTCGAGACGATAGGCCACCAATTTTCCGTAAAGCACCGCGCTGTAATCCAGGCAGGCCAGGTTCGCGCGAATCGGCGCGGGTTTGCCGCTGCGCCAGTAATGACCGACGAACAACATCGGCTCATGAACGCCATAGCGCAGCAGATTATTCTTTTCATCCGGCGACAGCGGCGTGCGGGCCACCGGTTCGGGCAAGGCGTCGGGTTGGAACACGATGTCTCCATAGGTCTGCGGATCGTCTTCCCAGAACTTGGTGCGGAAGAACGAACGGGTCAGACCGTCACCCCCGGTGAGGGTCAGGCCATGGGGCAAGCGCATGTCGGTGCCACGCAGCAGGCGATCGAACACCGTGCAGGCAAAACTGCCCGGCTCCGCCGAGGCCTGGAGGAAATGCTCGTCGATACAGCCGTCCGGGAACAGGCCTCGCAGGGGCTCGATCAGACCGTTATCCCAGCAGGCGTGCACCACCCGGAAGCGCTGGGCATCGACAAACAACGGCAACTCGTAAAACCACTTGAGAAAGTCCTGCCAATCAGCGGGATGCTGCTCGAACTGAGTCAGGGTTTCGTTGAGCAGGCGCGCATGGCGCGGGGTGTGTTCGCGCACGTAGCGCTGGCCGCTGCCTGGCAGTGCCGGCGTGCTCCAGCCCAGGGCGTTGAACTCGTGGTTGCCCATGATGCACAGCGCCTGTCCGGCCACCACCATGTCGTGGACGATGTGCAGGGCTTCGCGGATCCGCGGACCACGGTCGATGATGTCCCCCAGGAACACGGCCATGCGCGACGGGTGCCGCCAGACGCCACCCTGCTTGTGGTAGCCGAGGCGGTCCAGCAGGCGTTCCAGGGTCAGGGCGCATCCGTGCACGTCGCCGATCAGGTCGTAACTGCGCGCAGGATCGAGCATCAGTCGCCTCCACCCCCCAACCGACTGCCCCAGCCGAGCTTGGTCCGGCAGACTTCGTAGTAATTGTGATCCAGCGGGTGGATCAGGCGCAGTTTCTGCGCTTTTTTGCTGACGGTGATGGTGTCGCCCGGTGCGCAGGTGAAATGGTTCTGACCGTCACAGGACACTTGCGGGTAGATCTGCATATCCTTGGACACGACGATTTTCAGCTCACTGTTGCCATCGACCACAATGGGTCGCCCAGACAAGGTATGGGGGTACATGGGCACAATCACAATAGCGTCGAGCTTGGGATGCATGATCGGGCCACCGGCCGAAAGCGCATAGGCCGTGGAGCCGGTGGGCGTGGCGACGATCAGGCCGTCGGCCTTCTGGCTGCAGACGAACTGGCCGTCGATGTACAGCTCGAATTCGATCATGCGCGTGGATTTGCCCGGGTGCAGCACCACATCGTTGAGGGCGTCGCCCTGGCCAATGGCCTCGGCGTGACGGCGCACCTCAGCTTGCAGCAGGAAGCGGTTCTCCACCAAGTAATGGCCGTCCAACACCTCGGCGACCTTGGTTTCCAGCTCGTCGGGGCGGATATCGGTCAGAAACCCCAGGCTGCCGCGGTTGATCCCCAGCACCGGAATGTTGTGCCGCGCCAGGGCTCGGGCGGCCCCCAGCAGGCTGCCGTCGCCGCCGACCACGATCACCATGTCACAGACTTCGCCGAGCATCTTGCGCGACGACGTCTGCAGGCCGTGGCCGGGCAAGACTTCGGCGATGGTGTCTTCGAGGATCACATGCAGGTGCCGCTCCAGGAGGAAGCGTTTGAGTCGGCGAACGGTGTCCAACACCTGCGAACTGCCCAGGCGACCGATGATGCCGATATTACGAAATTGCTCCATGGGGCTCCTGCGAGGGTCTGCGTCGGGCGAAAAACCCGATTATGGGCGAAAGCGGCCCATAGACAAAATGCTTTAAGCCTTCACCATGGCGCAATGCCGTTCATTTAAGGTTTACCTGAATCACTGTGGCGAGGGAGCTTGCGCCCGCTCGGTTGCGCAGCAGCCGCTCCAAGGGGCCTGCTTCGCAGTCCAGCGGGAGCAAGCTCCCTCGCCACGGCTCTTTACTTTCCTGAAATGAACAGCATTGGCCGCATAGCGGCTATGCTCGCAAAATGATCCTGTTTCCAGAATTGCTCGACTTGCCCCGCCGCCTGCGCCATCCCGAGGTGCGCGACCTGGCGTGGGCGATCCTGGCCCCGCCAATGCTCATCGACACACCCTGGCCCCAACGCCATCCCCTGACCGGCAGTGACTGGGTGCATCAGCCTCATCGGCTGGAACACTGGCTGCAGCAACTGGACCGCGACAGCTATTCCCTGCTGCATTGCCTGTCCCAGGGCCGGACCCGGCGCCTGGGCCTGTACTACGAAAGACTGTGGCAGTTTGCGGTGCAACACGCACCGGGCATCGAGCTGGTCGCCGCGAACCTGCCGATCCGGCATCAGGGCCATACTCTGGGCGAGCTGGACCTGCTGCTGCGCGACGGCGAAGGCATCCATCACCTGGAACTGGCCATCAAGCTTTACCTCGGCCCTCAGGACGGTAACGGGCAAGACGCGGCGCAGTGGCTTGGCCCGGGCAGCCATGACCGGCTCGACCGCAAACTGGCCCATCTACGCGAACACCAATTACCGATCTCGGCACGCCCAGAAAGCCGTGAAGCCCTGGCGGCGCTGGGCATTGACGCCTCGGGCATCGAGTCGTTTCGTTCCGAGCTCTGGCTGGGTGGCTATCTGCTTTACCCGTGGCCCGGCCATGCCGAAGCGCCGGCCGGTGCGCACCCCAGGCATTTGCGCGGCAGTTGGCTGCATCAGTGCGACTGGCCGGCGTTCATCGCGCAACGCCCACCGGGCCGCTGGCAACCCCTGCCCCGCGCCGCGTGGCTGGCCCCGGCGCATTACCCAGCGGAGCAGACCTGGAGCACCGGGCAACTGGAAGCCTGGCGACTGGCCCTCGACCCCATGGCGCCGGCGCAACTGATGGTGCGCCTCACGGAAAATGCCAAAGGTGAATGGGAAGAGGCCGAGCGGCTGTTCCTGGTGGTGGATCGTTGGCCGGATGTGCCGGGTAATGGCTGATTTTGGCGGTGTTTGCCAGGGCCTCATCGCGAGCAGGCTCGCTCCCACCTGGGTTCTCTGCTCACCAATGAAATGGCAGGCGCTGCGGTCACTGTGGGAGCGAGCCTGCTCGCGATGAA
>NZ_JABWQV010000076.1 GCF_014268615.1 Pseudomonas tehranensis
GGCCAATGGAATTGGCCGCGCCGTCGCCGAAAATTTTGCAGCCCAGGCCGAGCACCGTTTGATCCTGCTGGATCTGGACCTGGCAACCTTGCAGGGCTGGGTCGCCGATGTCGAATCTACCGCTTGCATCGAAACCCATCAAGCGAACATCGCCGATCTCTCCAGCCTGCAGCTTCTGTTCAAGGATCTGGCCAGCCGAGTCGGATTTATCGATGTGCTGGTCAACAGCGCCGGGGTCTGCGACGAAAACGAACCCGAAGACATCGACCATTGGCACAAGGTGATTTCGGTCAACCTCAACGGCACCTTTTACGTCACCTCGTTGTGCGTGCCGTTGATGGCGGACGGTGGGCGAATCGTCAACATGTCATCGATCCTCGGCCGGGCGGGCAAGGTCCGCAACACCGCTTACTGCGCCTCCAAGCACGGCATCATTGGCATGACCAAAGCGTTGGCACTGGACCTTGCGCCCCGGCGAATCACCGTCAATGCAATCCTGCCCGCCTGGGTCGACACGCCGATGCTGCAAGGCGAATTGGCGGCGCAAGCGCGCCTCGCCGGGATTACCCACGAGCAAATCCTGCGCAATGCCAAGAAGAAGCTGCCCCTGCGGCGCTTCATTCAAGGCGACGAAGTGGCGGCCATGGTCCGTTATCTGGCAAGCCGGGAGGCGGGTGGCGTCACGGCGCAAAGCCTGATGATCGACGGCGGTGCCGGGTTGGGAATGTAACCATGGCTCGACTGGGATTGAATCGCGGCCTGTTGCCCGCGCTGCTCAGCCTCGGCTCGCCATTGGCGATTGCCGAGTGGCTGCCGGAGCATCATGAAGCGGAAATCGGCGTTGCCACAGCCGTGCGTCTGCACGGCGACGATCGGGGTACGCAAAAGGCCGTGTACCTCAAGTTCAGCCTGGAGGATGCCTGGGACAGCGGCTACTACAAAGCCAAGGGGCGAGCCCGCTACGACTTCCGTTATGACGGCAACAACCCCTACAGCGATGAAGCCCGGGATGACTACCGGGCGACCGCCGATTGGCGGCACCTTTACTGGGGCCACTACGTCGGCGACGGCGAACTGACGGTCGGCTGGCAGCAGGTCGTGTGGGGGCGCGCCGATGAGTTGCGGGTGCTCGATCAAATCAACCCGCTGGATTATCGCGAGGGGGTGATCGGGCTGTTGGAAGACAGCCGCATCGCCGTGCCGATGATTCGCCTGGTGCAGCCGGTCGCCGAGTGGGAGCTGGAAGGGTTGGTGATCACTGATTTTGTGAAAAATAAGGCGCCGGCCGTCGGCAGCGAGTTCGACGCACCCATCTTTGCCACACCCGATCCTCGGATGTTCGTCGTTGATTCGCGGCCCGGTTATGACGGCCGCAGCGGCTTCGGTTATGGCGCCAGCGCCAATGGCCGGATCGGCGCGGTGGATGTCAGCTTCGTTGCCCTCAACGCCCGCCAACAGGACCCGGTTTATGCCGTCGAGGGCCTGAGCGGAGAAGGCCTCATTCGCCTCGAACGGCAATTCCCGCGCTACTCCATGGGCGGTGCCGGTGTGGCCATCGATGCCGGTCATAGCATCGTCGTGCGCAGTGAAGTCGCCTACTTCGACAATTGGCGGGTCACCAATCCTTATCGCGCTTATGGCAGCGACCAGACGGCGATGACCAAGTCGCTGCTGGGCGTCGATTACCTGCTGCGGGACTGGTTGATCTCGACGCAGTGGCAACAACAGCGGCTGCTCGATTGGAAGCCCGGCATGGTCCAGGATAAACGCGACGACCTGTTCACCGTGTCTGCAGAAGGCTCGCAGTTTCAGGATCGTCTCAAGACTCGCCTGGTATTCGGCATGTCGCCGCCTGCGCGGGACGACAGTTTCGTTCAGGGGATTTTCACCTACAAACCGGTGGACTGGCTCAAGTTGGGGCTCGAAGTCGATGTGTTCTTCGGCAAGCCCGAACGCCAGTTCGGCGCTTACGCCAACCGCGACCAGATGCGGTTGTCCGCCGGTTATCTGTTCTGACCACACCGCTGTCGGTGTGCGACTTACTCAAACAATGAAAAGGAAATCGCCATGTTGCCCATCTTCAAGACCCTGACTGTCAGCGCACTGCTACTGAGCGCCGCTGCCGCCATGGCGGCTGAAACCCGTACGGCCGACGATATCGTTCGTCAGGCCCGGGACCGCGATGACGGCAAGAGCTTCATGTCCCAAGTATCCCTGATCCTGCTGGACAAACAAGGTAACAGCCGCATCCGCGAGTTCAGCTACCTGCAAAAGGATTACCCGGACAGCGACAAATTCACCATGTACTTCTCTGCGCCGAGTGATGTGCGTGACGTCGCCTTCCACATCGAAAACCCGCACGAAGTCTTGGGTCGCGAAGACAGCCAGTGGATGTATTTGCCGGTCAGCCGCCAGACCCGACGGATTTCCACCACCGACAAGCGCGGGGCCTTCATGGGCAGCGACTACTCCTATGCCGACCTCGACAAGATCCGCGCCGAAGATTATCGCCAAACGCTGGTGGGTGAAGAGCAACTGCTGGGCCGCGATTGCTACGTGATCGAGCGTGAGCCAGCGACACCTGCCGTGCTGGCCAAGACCGGCTACAACAAGCTCAAGGTCTGGATCGACAAGAAAAACTCACTGGTGCTGCGTCAGGATTTCTTCGATGTGAAAGGCGTGATGTTCAAGCAGATGCGCACCTTGAAGACCGAAACCATCGACCAGATCGACAGCATCACCCTCAGCGAAACCGAGGACTTCATCGCTGGCACGCGCTCCCAGCTGCGCTTCAACCAGTTGCAGTACAACGTCGCGCTGGACGACCGCCTGTTCACCCAGACGGCCATCAAACGCGGACTAAAAGCCGGCGACTTGCCGGAATACGCCGTGTCTGCCCGCTAAGCGCCGCTCTCGATTCTTCTGGAACCTTTATTCATGGAAAGATACCTGAACTTCGTCGAGCGCTATGCGCGGGCGATTGTGTTTGTGCTGGTGGCGATCACCGCCTACTTCACCTACACCCTCGGCGCGCTGATGTCGGACACCAATCCGTATTTGCTCAAGGACACTCACCCAGCGCGCAAAACCATCATTGATTTGCAGCGCGAGTTCACCGGTACGTATGACTCGGTCATGGTGGCGCTGAGCAATCCTGAAAGTGTCTTCAACACCACCTCGCTGAACGCCCAGTTCGAACTGTCCCAGGCCATGCGCCGGTTGATGCTGGCTAACGATGAGGACCGTGTCGAACTGCAGCGCATCGTCGGCCTCCACAGTGGCGACCATGATGCCCAAGGCTTGTTGGTGCAGATTCTCGCCGAGGGGTTCTCGCAGAACGATTACGCCGCAGCCAAAGCCCTGCGCGACCATGCCGTTGCCCGGCACTGGGACGCCCATGACGCGCAGTTCCTGAGTTTTCTTGCAGAACGGCTCAACCCGATCCAGGAAATGGCCTCGATGGCTGACCTGGAAAACATTAGCTTGAGTGCCGATGGCGAGTTGTGGATTCACAAGACCCTGCACGCCCTGGACATGGACCCGGCCAAGGTCGAAGCGCAGATCATGGGCAACGAGCAGATGGTCGGCGGCGTGGTCTCGGCTAACAAGAAGGTCGCCATGGTCGTCGCCGAGTTGGGGACCAAACAGGACGACGCCCAGGCTCAGTTGCGCGCCTATCATCAGGTCCGCGAGATCATCGCGAAATACCAGACCGCCCATCCGGAGTTCACCGATGAGGTGTTCATCGCCGGCATGCCGATCTTTATTGCGGCTCAGCAGGAGATCATCGATCACGACCTGGCGTCGCTGTTTCCGATCGTGTTCCTGTTGGTGACCTCCCTGCTGATTTTCTTCTTCCGTAAACCGCTGGGCGTGCTTCTACCGCTGTTCAACATTCTGTTTTGCACCATCTGGACGCTGGGCCTGATGGCGTTGTTCCGTGTGCCGATGGACCTGCTCACCAGTGTCTTGCCGGTGTTCCTGTTCACCATCTGTTGTGCCGACGCGATCCATGTCATGGCCGAGTACTACGAGCAGCTCAACTCGGGTAAATCCTTCCGAGAAGCGAACCGTGAAACCCAACGCCTGATGGTCACGCCGGTCGTGCTGACGACGGTCACGACCATCGCGACGTTCATGATTTCCACCACCAACAACATTGTCAGCATCCGCAACTTTGGCGTGTTCATGTCCATCGGCCTGACGGCGGCGCTGATCATCTCGCTGCTGCTGATTCCAGCGTGGATTTCGATCTGGGGCAAAGACGCGGCTCCACGCAAAGTACAACTCAAAGAGTCGCTGGTTTCCCACTATCTGGTGGTGTTCTGCGCCTGGCTGATTCGCTGGCGCAAGCCGGTGTTGCTGGTGACTCTGCCGTTGTTGGCGATGATGACGGTGCTCACGTTCAAGGTGGATATCGAAGACTCGGGCATTGCCTACTTCAAGAAGGACAGCCCGGTGCGGATGTCCGACGAGTTCATCAACCGGGCAGGGGTGGCGGGCACATCGCCGGGTTGGATCGCCTTTGACACCAAGACCCCCCGTGGCGCGCTGACCACCGAAACCGTGCAGTTCCTCGAACGTTTGGACCAGTTCATCAAGGCCCAGCCGAACGTGAGTTACACCTATTCGGTAGCGACGTACATCAAGCGCATGAACCTCGTGCTCAACGACATGAACCCGGCTTATCTTCGGGTGCCGCAGGCGGTGGAACAGGTCACGGTGGTTGGCGATGACGGGAAGCCGGAGACGTTTGAAGTCGACGGCAATTCGCTGATCGAACAGCACATCATGATGTTCGAGAACGGTGGCGGCACCGACTTGCAGAACGTGCTTAATGCCGATTACTCGAAGGCGGTGACGCTGTTCACCATGACCTCTTCGGTGGCGGGCGATTACCAGGCGATGCTCGACAAGTTGGACGCCTGGTTGGCCGTCAACAAGCCGACCAACCTGCAAGTGACCCATGCCGGTACGCCGTATATCTGGACCGGAGTGTTGCAGGAAATCACCCAGGGCCAGGTGCTGAGTTTCTCTCTGGCGTTGCTGGTCGTAACCTTGATGATGATGTTCTGGCTCAAGTCGGTACGCCTCGGCATTCTCGGCATGCTGACCTTGCTGACCACTTCGGTGACGGTGTACGGCAGCATGTACCTGTTGGATATCGAGTTGAACATTGGCACCACGCTGGTGACCTTCCTGGTGGTGGGTGTTGTGGACTACGCGGTTCACCTGCTGTCCCGGATCAAGATGCTGGTGCAGAAGGGTATCGAGATCGACGCGGCAATCCTGACCGCCATGCAGGGCGTCGGGCGTTCGACAGTGGTCAACGTAGTGATCTTCTCAATGGGCTTTGTCGCGCTGCTGTTCTCCGCCTATAAACCGGTCATTGATCTGGGCGTACTGGTGATACTGGCGCTCTCATCCAGCGGCGTCATGACCATCCTGTTGGTCACGCTGATTTCGCCGTGGTTCTTTGCCTCGATTGTGCCGAAGCCAGCGGTGCAGGAGGGCGAGCAGCCGTCGGGTGAGAACGTACCGGGTTAAATAAGCGGGGCGCCTGCGTGCTGCAAAGGGCACGGGGCGCCTTGGCTGTTTAGGGGCGACGGCACGGATTCAGCTGGCTTTTTTCAGGTGCTCGAACTGGCATTGCTCCTGAGCATCCTTGAGGCTCAGCTCAAACGCCTCCAGGCTGTCATGGACTTCCTGCAAGGCCTGGATCTGCCCCATCAGTTCCTGTTTCTTGTTATCGATGGCCTGCATGGCCAAATCCCAAGGCAGCTCCTGGCCGCGATGGTCTTGCAGAATGACCTGCATTTCCTTGAGCTTGAAACCGAGTTGCTGAGCGCATTTGATGAAGGTCAGCAGCTCGACGCTTTGCTGGCTGTAGATGCGGTACTTGCCTTCGCGCTGCGGTGGCGGCAGCAAGCCGATTTCTTCGTAGTGACGAATGCTTTTGACCGTAGTGCCCGACAGCTGGGCGGCTTTGCCGATATACATGAAAATCCCTTTTTTGACGCATCAGAAGCGAAAAGATGTCGCGCGCTCGTATAGGCGCGCGACATTTTTGCACAAGCATCAGGGGGCGGGAACCCGAGTAGGACAAGGTGTCACAGGAAGGAGGCTCGGTTGGGCCGTGCATTGGCACAGCCCAACCGTGGCCGATCAGCGGCTGGCGACTGCTTGGACTTGTTTGAGCCAGGCTTCACGCTGTTCCGGTTTGGAACCCAGCACCGGGCCGAACGTCAGGGTTTTCAGGGGTTTTATGCCGCAGAACTCCAGGGTGGTCTTGCGCATTTGGTGCAGGCCCGGCATGCGATACACCCAGCGGTAGTACCACGGCGGGGTGTCCATGGTTACCAATAAATGAGCCGTACGGCCCTTGAGCAGTTTGTCCGGGAACGGCGAGCCCTTGCGGTACTTGAAGGCAAAACCGGGAAGGAACACACGGTCGAAGAAGCCCTTGAGCAAGGCCGGAATGCCGCCCCACCAGATCGGGTACACCAGTGTCAGGTGTTCGGCCCAGGTGATGTCGTTCTGTGCGTTGATCAAGTCGGGCTCAAGCAGCTGGATCTGGTTATAGCCGTCGTGCAATACCGGATCGAAGTCCAGGGTATCCAGACGTAGCAGGCGCACCTCATGCCCGGCTTGAGTGGCGGCCTCGACATAACGTTCGGTCACGGCGCCGCAAAAGCTGTCGTTCGAAGGGTGGCCGAGGATTACGAGCATGCGTTTGCTCTTCATGACGAACTCCAGATATTGAAGTTCCAAGGGTAAAGTCTGCCCCTAACGGTAGAGTCAAGCCTTGCCGAGTCGAATGGACGGTTTCAGCTACAAACAAGGTGTTCTGCATGCCGAAGAGGTGAACCTGGACAGCCTGGCTGAACAATTGGGTACACCCTTGTTTGTTTATTCATTGAGTACTTTGGCGTCGCACCTGCAAACGATGCGCGATGCTTTTTTTCTGATTGATCCGCTGATTTGTTTCTCAGTCAAAAGCTGCAGCAACGTGAGCATACTCAGGTTTCTGGTGGAGCACGGCGCAGGTCTGGACGTCGTCAGTGGAGGAGAAATCTATCGAGCCCTACTGGCCGGTGCACGCCCCGAAACCATTGTATTTGCCGGGGTGGGCAAGTCTGCTGAAGAAGTCAGATATGCACTGGAGGCGGGCATCTATCAGTTCAATGTTGAGTCTGAGAAGGAATTGGCCAGGATCGATGCTATTGCGGGTCAGTGCGGCAGCAGGGCCAGTGTTTCTATTCGGATCAATCCCGACGTTGCTGACCGCGATACCCCACAAAAAACATCTACGGGAGGATGTCAGACCAAATTTGGCATTCCGGTGACGCGTTCAGCGCGGCTTTTCGCAGAGGGTTTGTACAGCAACGTCGACGTTGTCGGAATCCATGCGCATATTGGCTCGCCTATTCATGACAGCGCGTCTTACCTGGCTTGCATTGACGTGATCGAGGCACTGTTGGACGAAGTGGAACAGGCGGGCGGCACCGTCGATACGATCAATATCGGTGGTGGTTTTCCAGCTATATACGAGGCCTCCCATTTCGATAGCATTTCGTTGCAGAAAATGGGCAGCGTCATTTCTCACCGATTACAGGGGCTCAAGGCACGAGGCTTACGGTTTGTGATCGAGCCCGGTCGCTCTATCAGCGCCAATGCCGGCGTGCTATTGACCCATGTCGAATACATCAAGGATGGCTGGGACCGTCAGATTGTCATTGTCGATGCTGGCATGAACATTATACTCAGACCCACGCTGTACGGCGCCCAACATGCCATGTGGCCGATCCGGTACGGTCGTTTCAACGGGCACTGGACGCACGCCACCAATGCTTCGCAACCTCGGCCAAACGGGGCATTGTCGCCGGTAGATGTGGTTGGACCGATTTGTGAAACAGGGGATTTTCTCGCCTTGTCGCGTCCGCTGCCGACGCTTTCGGAGCAGGACACCTTGGCCATTTTCTCGGCGGGTGCCTACGCGATGAGCATGGCCAGCCAATACAACTCGAAAGTTCGTCCGGCTGAAGTGGTGGTCATGGGCGAGCACTATCAAGTCGTGCGCCAGAGAGAGTGCTACGAGGATCTTGTTGCCCGAGAAATGGACGGCATTGAACCAATAAAGTCTGATGCTAAAAATTTGAAGCTGGTTAAGTAATTTTCTGCTTTTCGATTGATGCGACTGGAAGTCACTGTGGACAATGACGCGTTTTGGCTTGTTTTTTTATTCTCGGCACTTTTGCTGAATATTTCCGCTGGGCCCGATTTACTTTACATTTTGTCGAGGACGATATCCTCAGGAAAAAAAGTCGGTATCGCCTCGGCGCTGGGGGTCTGTAGCGGTGCCTTTGTTCATGTGGTTCTGGCGGCCTGCGGTGTCAGCGCGCTTATTGCCGCTTCGGAAAATGCCTTCGATGCACTCAAGTACGCCGGCGCGGCTTATTTGCTCTATCTGGGGGTGAGAAGTTTCGTCCCCTCCACGGGCTTTGCTCAGGATCAGGACAACGCGCAGGTGAAGCAATACGGTGTATGGCGAGCCTACAAGCAGGGCATTCTGATCGACGTGTTTAACCCGAAAGTCGCTTTGTTCTTTCTGGCGTTCCTCCCTCAGTTCGTTCAGCCGTCCCTGGGGGCTTCTGGTGCATCTGTTGCTCAAATCATGCCTGCGACTGGGGCAGGTGCCTGAGGGCTACGGGTACATTGGTTTACTGCCGGCGGACCGTTTGGCCAACTGGATCTGTCATTTTGTCGCGGCGCCCAAAGCCTTCGATTTACTGGCACAACAAGTGGATGTCACGGCCATTGAGTTTGTAACGTTCGAGGAGTTGGTGACCCATTGTGCCAGTCGCTTGGGCATGTCGGTCAGCGTCGTCGATCACCATGACTTTGTCGCGCAGATATCGCAGCGTGCGGACTGCGAATCGATGCTGATTGCTGGCATCCTGTCGGCTGACACTTCGAAGCGAGTCCTGTTTACTGATCCATCGGACGTGAACTTGCGGGAATCGAGCGACCAGCGACTGGATCTGACCCAGTATCCGGAACTGATGGTCACGCTGTCGGAGTTTGAGCCGTTTATTGAGCGGTTGGCGGGCGAGTTGGTGTGATGCTTTTGTGACTCTGAATGGCGCGTGGTCCTGAGTCGAGCGAGGCGGCTGGCCGCAATGATGATTTAGCCTGAGCCGCCGTATACGGAACCGCACGAACGATGGGGTGAAAGGACGGCGGATGCAAATCCGCTCCTGCTCGAAGCGTCTGCCGGCCAAGTAGGCAGCATTGCGTTCAACGCATCAGCGCCGAAGGGTTTTCCTGCAGCATCACCGAACGGTGGAGGGTATCGAGCGCTTCCTTCAGCAAGGATTGCTCCTGCGCATCCTTGGATTTCTTGCTTTCCTTGGCGGCGTACTCCAGCAATACCAAGTGACTGCGGCTGGCGGAAGCTTGCTTCGGCACCACGGTCTCTTCAATCAGTTTGCCCGTGACGTACTTCTGTGTCCGTGTGTCCTGGCTGGCCTGTTGCGTGACGGAGGCTTTGGTCAGTCGGCCATCTTTATAGGCGAGGCTGGCCGAGCTGCTGGCTTTGTCATTCACTTGTACGTAGAGATAGTTCTGCGATTCGTTATCTTTGCCCAGCGCAGGTGCTTTCCCGCCCTTCAGGCTTTTGTGGTAGTTGGCCGATAGACTCGATTGCTGGACTTGATCGATCTTGCGGTCACGCATGATGGAACCTGCGACGACCGTCTTCTGCGAGAGGGTATAGGCAAAGCTATCGAGTTCAGTCAGGTGCATCGGGTTGGACGCCTTGTTCGTCTGAGTGACGGATGCCTCGAAGTCTGCCAGTCCGGTCAATAGGCCTTTGTCCGCCGCATTACGGGTCAATCGCTCAGGTAGGGAAGCGCCCTGTGGGTAGTGGCTGTTCATGGCGCTGAACGCATCCTTGAACATCTCCATCAGGGCCGCCTTGGCGTTGCCACGCTCCTGCACCCGATCAAGCTGGGCAAGGTAGCTGTTCAATGCGTTGGCCTGTTGCTTGGCATCGCCCAGGATTGCGCCGTTCTTCAGGTCCACGGTCAGGTTCAGTTTGCCATCCGGACCGCTCATTTGCGTGGTGCGGCGTTGGTTGTCGGCGCTAAAGGCCAGGGTCAGATCCTCACCGTCCACTCCCTTCAGCTTGGCGTTCAGGTCAATGGATGCCAAGACGCTGGAGTCAAACTGCGTCAGCTTGCTCAGGTCGAGCTTGGGGGGCTCGGCGGTCAACCCGTCGACAGCCGCCTGAAAAGCACTGCTCAGAGCGCCAATCGCCTTGAGTTCATCCTCGCTCAGCGGGCCACCCTCCACCGTAGCCTGGACGCCAAGACCATCGTCCTGGCTTGTCAGGCTGAAGGTGACCGTCTTGCCGCTGGCGGTCTTGATGCTGAGACTGATCAGGTTGTCGGCTTTATTGTGCAGCAGCGTCTGTTCGGATTTTATCTCGGCGACGTTGTGAGCCCTGTCCGTGGTGGTATGGAACACTGACTGGGAAATGCTCGAACCATTCTTGGCGAACTGCTCCAACAAGGCTGCGCCCAGGCGGTCAAAACGGTTGGCTATCGACAGCGATCTGGGGTTGGTTCCCATGATGTTAGTGACCGCGTCCTGAGCTTCCTTTTCCCAAACACGAACAATTTCCTGGCCCGGCAGTTGCCCGAGGCGGGAATAGGTCTGTGATTCAACATCGACCACCGGGTTGCCCAGGCTGACAATTGCCGATGGTCTGGCCGGGAAGGCTTCAGCACTGTCTATCGCTGTTGCAGGCAATGCCGCGACAGCGGAGCGAGTCTGGAGGGGAATGGTGGAGGTGATCGAGGATAGGGTAGTCATGACAGTCCGTGTCAACAGAGCAGAGTTACACTCAATGTAGTGAATACACCCCCCGATTGAAAGCGGGGCGGTTGAAATAAGTGGCAAAGCGCTATTGTTCATTTGCCCGTTAGCGACTGCCCGGAGCGGCTCAGCCCAATCTGAAAAGATTGGGCTTTTTCATGGCTTGAGAAACGGCGTTCCCAGCTATGTGCACAACAATGTCGCCGTCAGAAGACCAGCTTGAACAGGGCGATGACCACGATCAGGCCAATTATGAAAATGATACCTACGGTGCCGCCAAGAAATTTCAACATAATGATGCTCTCATCGGATGGGCTTAATTTTCTAGACCACCCTCGACAACGCTCGTTTCGTTGAATTTCACCCGGCGGTGATCAATGAACCGCCCAAGACCTCGGAACAGGCACCTGATCAAACTTTGAAACGGTCTTGATCCAGTAGCGCCGATAGTCGGTCTGGTCCGGGGCCAAGGGTTTGTGGGTTGACCATGGATGCTCTGCCTTCAGGCTCGCGCGGTAAGCTTCCCATTCTTTCTGCTCGGCCACTTCCCTGGCTTTGGTCCTGTCATCGAACCAACCCAGGACGTACGCTTCGCCCTGATCCGTGCCGTGTGCTATCAGCAGATAAATCTCTGTCATTACCTGGTCCGCCGTTCAATCCTGAAACCCAGCCACTGGGGTCTTACCCTGGGTATCGGCAGTTCTTTTGTGTTGTTGAGGTTTATTGATCAGCGGCGTGTTTCGCGGGGCGGACCGGGTCGGCGGTTATGGGGCGTCCAGCATCTATGGCGCGCAACCGCCATCGCGAGCAGGCTCGCTCCCACAGGTTACGAGTGTTCACAGCATCTGGGCACGACACAAAACTGTGGGAGCGAGCCTGCTCGCGATGACGTCGGCACAGCCAACATCCCTGCAAACTGACCCTCAGGCGTCGGCAAGCTGAAACCGATAACCCACTCCATACAACGATTCGATCGGCTGTTCACCTGGGCATGCCTGTTCGAGTTTGCGTCGCAGATTACGGATGTGGCTGTCGACGGTGCGATCGGTGACCACCCGGTGATCGGAGTAGATTCTGTCCAGCAACTGATCACGGGAAAATACCCGCCCCGGCGCGCGGGCGAGGGTGCTGAGCAGACGTAGCTCCAGGGGCGTCAGGTCCAGCGCATTGCCGTCGAGGGACGCCAAGTACTGTTCTTCGTCAATCAGCAGGCGCGGCGGCGCAGCGGTTAGAAGTTGCGGGCTGCGCCGCAGGATGGCCTTGACCCTGGCCACCACTTCGCGGGGGCTGAAGGGTTTGCAGATGTAGTCATCGGCCCCCAGGTCCAGCCCGAGCAAACGGTCCACCTCCTCGACGCGGGCGGTGATCATGATGATCGGCACGGCACTGAAGCTGCGCAGTTCCTTGCACACTTGCAAACCGTCGCGCCCTGGCAGCATCAAATCAAGCAGGATCAGTCGTGGCTCGTTGACACGTACCACCGGCACTACCTCAAGCCCATTGTCCAGGCACTGGGTCGCATAGCCGGCGGCGATCAGGTAGTCGCGCATCAACGCGGCCAGTTTGGGTTCGTCTTCGACGATGAGGATCGGGCTGTCGTTGACCATGGTTCAGGCGTTCCGTGGCAGGCGCAGGGTCAGCCAAAGACCGCCCAGGGGCGAGTGTTCGGCACTGAGGCTGCCGCCGTGGGCCAGGGCGATGCTGTGACAGATGGCCAGCCCCAGGCCGGCGCCACCACTGGCGCGATTGCGTGAAGTTTCGCCGCGGTAGAACCGCTCGAACAGCCGTGGCAACTGATCGGCGTCGACCCCTGGACCGGAATCCAGGAAGTCGACGCGTACGGCGTCGCCATCGCCGGCAGCTCGAATGCGCAGTACACCGCCCTCATCGGTGTAACGCACGGCATTTTCCAGCAGGTTGCTGAACAACTGCTGCAGACGCTTGGGGTCGGCCTCCAAACGCAACGGCGTGATCGGCAGTTCCAGCTCCAGGCGCAAATGCCGGGCATTACAACGCTCCTGGAACATGGCCGTGCAACCGTCCAGCAGCTCGTTGAGATCGCATTCACTCTTGCGGTATGTCAACGCGCCCACATCGGCCAGGGACAGTTCATACAGATCATCCACCAGTTTGCTGAGCATGCCGACTTCGCCTTGCAGCGATTTCATCGAAGACTGATCAAGTGTGCGCACGCCGTCCTCGATGGCTTCCAGTTCCCCGCGCAGCACCGACAGGGGGGTTCGCAGTTCATGGGAGACGTCGGCCATGAACTCCCGACGCATTTTTTCATTGCGCTCCAGGGTATACGCCAACTGATTGAAGTCCCGGGCCAACTGACCGACTTCGTCATTGGAAGACACCGAGACTCGGTTGCTGTATTCACCGGCGGCCAGGCGATGCGTAGCGGCGGCCACGCGTTTGACCGGTTCAAGCAGGGTGCGGGCGATCCACCAGGCGATTAGCATCGCCAACAGCAAAGAGAACACCCCCATGGCCAGACTGGTGCGTATCAGGTACTGACGGAAGCGTTCGCCCCCGGCTTCGGTCACGTTCTGAAACGGCGTCACCGCCAGCCAGCCAACGGTTTTGCCCGCGACCTTGACTGGGCGCATCAAGGCGTCGTCGGCAATTGCCGAGTAGCCCATGACCCATTGCTTTTGCACGTCCAGCAGGGCGATGCGAAACACTGCACCGGTCAGGTCGGACATGGGCATGGGGGGGCGTTGCGGGTCGCTGTCGTTTTCCCCGGGTTCGGGGCGCAGCAGTTCGAACCAGCGATCCGGCTGGTTGCGCAAAAATTCCCAATCGCCCTCGCGCTCGTAGGCGTTGGCCAGACGCGGCAGCACTGGCGACATGCGCAACAGGGCCTGCTCGTTGAGGTAGTCGAGAAAACCCTTGCCGAAGCTCCAGCCGTTGGCCGCCCCCATGCTCAGGATGACGAACAGTACGCTGGCCAGTACTGCGATAAACAGCTTGGTGGAGATGCTCAGTTTCATGGGCTCGGGCAGGTCGGTGAAGGGCCCGTCCATTTAGGCCCTGGTGCGAAGAAGATTCAAGGGCGCCGGGCAATCTTCAATTTTCCTGCACATTTGCCTCGCAGTATGGCGCCTGGCTTGAACCAACCGTCTTGCAGAGGCATTTATGTCGACCAAATTATTCGCCAAATCCCTGGTGACCAGCGTCGTGCTGGTGTTCCTGATCGTTCTGTTCCTGTTAGGCGGTTGCTCCGGCGAATCGGCACCGGTAGTCGAACCGCCCAAGGTGTCGGTGCTGACTGTGCAGCCGAAAAGCCAGGCGCTGACTACGGAACTGGCCGGGCGCACCCAGGCGTTCATGGTCGCCGAGATCCGTCCGCAGGTGGGCGGTATCGTTCAGCAGCGACTGTTTGTCGAAGGGGCCGAGGTCAAGGCCGGACAAGCGCTGTACCAACTGGATGCCTCCTCTTACAAGGCCGCATTGGCGGAGGCACAGGCCAATCTCGCCAAGGCCTGTGCCACCTTGAAGTCAGCCCAGGCCACGGCCAAGCGTAACGCTCAGTTGGCGAAGATCGATGCCATCAGCCAGCAAGACAACGAGGACGCTCAGGCCAGCCTGCTGACCGCCGAAGCCGAGCGGCAGGTGGCCCAGGCCGGGGTGGAGACGGCGCGCATCAACCTGGCGTACACCCGCATCAGTTCTCCCGTCAGCGGGCGCATCGAAACCTCGACGGTCACCCCGGGCGCGCTGGTGGTTGCCAATCAGGAGAGCGCATTGACCACGGTGCAGCAACTGGACCCGATCTACGTTGACGTCACCCAATCGACCACCGAGTTGTTGCGCCTCAAGCGCGACCTGGCCAGCGGTGTGCTGCAAAGCAATGGCGAAGGCGAGGCGCGAATCAGCCTCAAGCTCGATGACGGCAGCACCTATGCCCATGAAGGTCGCTTGAAGTTCAGCGGCGTGAGTGTGAACGAAGGCACTGGGACGGTGACGTTACGGGCGAAAATTGCTAATCCGGACCGGTTGTTGCTGCCGGGCATGTACGTGCGGGCGGTGCTGAAGCAGGCTCGAGACGATCAGGCGATTTTGATTCCGCAACAGGCAGTAACCCGCAGCGCCAGCGGGGTGACCACGGTCTTGCTGGTGGTCAATGGCAAGGTCGAACAGCGCGTCTTGACCATCGACCGCGCCGTGGGCAACCAGTGGTGGGTCAAGACCGGCCTCAATGCCGGTGACCAGTTGATTGTCGAGGGCGGGCAGAAAGTCCGGGTCGGTGAAGCCGTCGTGGCGCAGAACCCTGGCACGCGCAGTCGCACGCTGAAATCGGCACCCGTCGCCATTGCGCAGGAGGGCTGAGCATGGTGCGTTTTTTCATCGACCGGCCGATTTTTGCCTGGGTCATTGCCATCGTCATCATGCTCGCTGGCGCTTTGTCCATCAGTCAGTTGCCCCTGGAGCAGTACCCGGACATCGCACCACCGACAGTGCGTATCTCCGCCACCTACACCGGCGCCTCGGCCAAGACCGTGGAAGACTCGGTGACCCAGGTCATCGAGCAGCAGATGAAAGGCCTGGATAACCTGACCTACATGTCGGCCTCCAGCAGTTCGGACGGCAGTGCCAGCATCAGCCTGACGTTTACCGCCGGCACGAACCCGGACGTGGCGCAGATGCAAGTGCAGAACAAACTGCAACAGGCCGAGTCGAGGCTGCCGCAGTCGGTGCAAAGCGAAGGTCTGACCGTGACCAAAGGCGGCTCGGATTTCCTGATGATTGTCGCTCTGGCCTCCGACGACCCGAGCGTGACCGGCACCCAGATCGGCGATTACATTTCCAGCACCTTGCTCGATTCCATCAGCCGTATTGACGGTGTCGGCGATGTGCAGACATTGGGCTCGGGTTATGCCATGCGCATCTGGCTGGATCCTGCCCTGTTGCAAAAATACGCGCTGATGCCGTCGGACATCAGCTCTGCCCTGGAGGCGCAGAACACTGAAGTCTCCGCCGGTCAGCTCGGCGCCTTGCCAGCGGTGAAGGGCCAGCAGTTGAATGCCACGATCAGCGCCCGCAGCAAGCTGCAAACCGTCGAGCAGTTTCGCAATGTCGTGGTCAAGTCCACCAGCGACGGTGCCGTGGTATTGCTCGGGGATGTAGCACGGGTTGAATTGGGCAGTGAAAGCTACGACGTGAATTCGGCCCTGAACGGCAAACCCGCTGCCGCCATGGGCGTACAACTGGCCGCTGGGGCCAATGCCCTGACCGTGGGGGAAGCGGTGAAGGCCAAGCTCAAGGAGCTGGAACCGTTCTACCCCACGCCAATGCAACTCAAGAACGTGATTGCCTACGACACGACGCCCTTTGTTAGCCTGTCCATCGAAGAGGTGGTCAAGTCCTTGGGCGAGGCCATCGTTCTGGTGGTGCTGATCATGTTCCTCTTCTTGCAGAACCTGCGGGCCACACTGATCCCGGCGATCACCGTGCCGGTGGTGCTGCTGGGTACGTTCGGTGTGCTGGCGCTGTTCGGCTATTCAATCAACACCCTGACCATGTTCGCCATGGTCCTGGCCATCGGCCTGTTGGTGGACGATGCGATTGTGGTGGTAGAGAACGTCGAGCGAGTAATGGCCGAGCGCGGGCTATCGGCCCTGGACGCCACGCGCCAGTCGATGGATGAAATCACCAGCGCCCTGGTCGGCATCACCCTGGTCCTCAGTGCGGTATTCATTCCCATGGCGTTTTTCGGCGGTTCCACCGGGATCATCTACCGGCAGTTTTCGGTCACCATTGTCTCGGCCATGGTGCTCTCGGTGCTGGTGGCGATGACCTTGACGCCGGCGTTGTGCGCGACCCTGCTCAAGCCGTCCGATGGCAAGGGGCATGGCGCTCAAGGCGGATTTTTCGGCTGGTTCAACCGCATGTTCGAGCGCGCTGCCGAGGCCTATAAAGGTCGGGTGGGCGCTATTTTGCAGCGGGGTCGCATCAGTTGGCTGGTGTATGGGCTGGTGGTGCTGGTAATGACGGTCGGTTATCTGAGCCTGCCCACTTCATTCCTGCCTGATGAAGACCAGGGCATTCTCATGGCTCAGGTGCAATTGCCGGTGGGCGCCACGGACAGCCGTACCCAGGCGGTGATCAAGCAGTTCGAAAGCTATCTGCTCGAACAACCGGAAGTCGAGGCGCTGATCAGCATCACCGGCCTGGGCATGGGCGGCAACAGCCAGAATACCGCCCGAGCCTTTATCCGGCTCAAGGACTGGAGCGAGCGCACAGGGGCAGGGCAGGATGCGGCGTCCATCGCCCAGCGCGCGACCATGGCGCTGTCGAGCATTGGTGATGCCAATGTGTTCGTCATGCAACCGCCCGCCGTGCGAGGCCTGGGACAGACGTCCGGCTTCGACCTGCAACTCAAGGATCTCGGTGGCCTGGGGCATGACGCTCTGGTCGCCGCGCGGGAGCAATTCATCGAACTGGCGAACAAAGACGCACGCTTGCTGGGCGTGCGCAGCAATGGCCTGGACGACGCCCCGCAACTCAAGGTCAGCATCGATGATCGCAAGGCCGGGGCCTTGAGCTTGAGCACCAGTGACATCAACACCACCTTGTCCACGGCGTTGGGGGGCACCTATATCAATGATTTCCTCAATCAGGGCCGGGTAAAGAAGGTTTACGTTCAGGGCGAGGCTGCATCGCGGATGCAGGCGGCCGACCTGGAACATTGGTTCGTGCGCAACAGCAACGACGAGATGGTGCCTTTTTCCTCGTTTGCCAGCAGTTCGTGGAGCTACGGCTCACCGTTGTTGGAGCGTTACAACGGCAACGCTTCGCTGGAAGTGGTGGGCGATCCGGCGCCTGGGGTCAGTACCGGGGATGCGATGGATGCGGTGGAGGCGATCATCAAGCAATTGCCGGAGGGCATCGGCTACGAGTGGACCGGGCAGTCCTATCAGTTGCGCCTGTCCGGTTCGCAGGCACCCCTGCTGTACGCGATATCGGTGCTGTTCGTATTTCTCTGCCTCGCTGCGCTCTATGAGAGTTGGTCGGTGCCTTTCTCAGTGATGCTGGTGGTGCCGTTGGGGGTGGTGGGTGCGGTGCTGGCCACCCGTGTCAGTGGTTTGAGCAACGACGTGTACTTCCAGGTAGGGCTGCTGACCACGGTGGGGTTGGCGGCTAAAAACGCGATTCTGATCGTCGAGTTCGCCAAGCATCTGCAAGAGCAGGGCAACAGCTTGCGGGACGCGACGCTAATTGCCGTGCGCCAACGCCTGCGGCCGATTCTCATGACCTCCCTGGCCTTCATGTTCGGCGTATTGCCCCTGGCCCTGAGCAGCGGTGCAGGTTCCGCCGGACGCCAGGCAATCGGTACCGGCGTGCTGGGCGGCATGTTCACCGCCACGGTGTTGGGGATCTTCTTCGTCCCATTGTTCTTCGTGCAGATTCGCCGACGGTTTTCCCGCGTGTCCACGGTTTCGAGTTCGGTTCCAACCACTCAGGCAGGTGACGCATGATCAAGTTCCGCTGGCCCTTGCTGGCCTTACTCACACTGCTCAGTGGCTGCATCAATCTGGCACCGCAGTATGAACGCCCCGAGGCGCCGGTCTCCGAGCTATGGTTGCCCACCGTCGGTACGCCCAAGGGGGAGGTCGCCGCCGAGATCCAATGGCAACACTTTTTCACCGACAGCCGTCTGGCGCGCTTGCAAGCACTGGCCCTGACCAACAACCGCGACCTGCGCCTGGCCGCCTTGAATGTCGAAAAGGCCCAGGCCCAATACCGTATCCAGCGCGCCGAGTCTTTGCCGTCGATCAATGCCAGCGTCAGCGGCACCCACAGTCGTACGCCTGGCTCGTTGTCCAACAGCGGCTCGGCGACCACCAGCCATGACTACAGCGCGCAACTGGGGCTGAGCAGCTATGAGCTGGACGTATTCGGACGCATGCAAAACCTTCAGGACGAGGCTCTGGAAGACTATCTGGCCCTGACCGAAACCCGGCGCAGCACGCAGATCAGCCTGGTGGCCGAAGTGGCCACGGCCTGGTTGACCCTGGCGGCGGACAACGAGCGTTTGCAACTGGCCCAAGAGACCTTGCGCAGCCAGCAGGCGACCTATGAGTTGACCCGTCGCAGCCACGCACTGGGCGGATCCTCCGGTTTGTCCGTGGCCCAGGCGCAAACCACCGTGGAGTCAGCCCGGGCTGACGCGGCGGCGTATGAAAGCCAGATCCTCCAGGATCGCAATGCCCTGCGCCTGCTGGTGGGCAGTGATGTTCCCGAGGAACTGCTGCCCGGTGCGAACCTGGAGTCGGCGGCGGCGCTGGTGCAAGTGCCGGCCGAGCTGCCGTCCAGCCTGTTGCAACGGCGCCCGGATGTATTGGCCGCCGAACACACCCTCAAGTCGGCCAATATCGACATCGGCGCGGCCCGCGCGGCGTTCTTTCCGAGCATCAGCCTGACGGCCAGTGCCGGTTCTTCAAGCTCGGCGTTGTCCGGCCTGTTCAAGTCCGGCAGTGGCGCCTGGTCGTTTGCTCCGAGCGTCAGCCTGCCGATCTTCGACGGTGGCAGCAACCGCGCGACACTGGACGCGGCCAAGGTCGAGCGCGAAATACAGGTACAGACTTATCAGCAAACAGTGCAAAGCGCCTTCAAGGAAGTGGCCGATGCGTTGGCAGAACGCAGCACGCTGGATCGCCGCCTCGCCGCGCAGCAAGCATTGACTGATGCCAGTCGCACGAGCTTCGAGCTTTCCGACGCCTTATACCGTGGTGGTTCGCAAAGCTACCTCGAAGCCCTGGACGCCCAGCGCTCGCTGTACAGCGCCCAGCAAGACCTGATCACCCTGCGCCTGGCCGAACAGAGCAATCGCGTGACGTTGTACAAGGTGATGGGGGGTGGCTGGAACTGAGCCGACGTTCAGAGGCATTAAGCGCCCCTGAAGAGCATGTTCGCCGTGGCGTTCAACCTTGCGGCTCGGCCACCAGTAGCAACGACTGCGGCGCCGAGCTTTGTGGGTGCTGCGGCTCCTGCAGACCGGCCAGTCGATAGCCGGCCATATCCAGTGCCTTGAGCCAACTGGACAAGGTGCGAAAGTACCAGGGCATGGGCTGCCATTGCCCCCGGAAGCCGGCGAAGGTTTCTTCTCGCCAACCGTCCTGATAGTTGCCCGCTGCTGCGGCCCACGGATGCAGTGTCTGGATCACTAGCGTGCCGCCGGGGGCGAGCAGGGCGTTCATGGCGGTGAGCAGCGGGATGATGTCCTGGTGCAGCAGGGCGAAGTTGGCGCAGATCAGGTCGTAATTGCGGCCGATGTCCACCGTGGCCTGCGCCAGCGACTCGTAGCTTGCCAGATGCACCGGCGAAGAGCCCGCGGCCCGCGCGGCCTCGACCAGTGTTGCACCGCCGTCCACGCCGACCGCTTCGATGCCCCGTTCGGCCAAGGCCCGTAACAACCAGCCCTCGCCGCAACCCAGATCGAGCACACGCTCGGGTTGAAGGCTCAGTACCGCCAACAGGATGGCTTGGTCGGTGACGTTGATGCGGCTCTCGAGGGTGCCGGTGCGGATCGCTTCGATCCAGGATTGGGCGTTGTGCTGCCAGCTCTGGAGGAGGCTGGATTCGGAGGCGGACATGTCGATCTCCTGCGTTGTCCAGCCGAACCTGGGTTGATACTAGGTCACGATGTAGGGAACGGCCTGTGACCCTATTTTGCTCTCGACCAACGGTCAACTTTGGTGCCCTGGTTAGCAGCGGTTTCACTCCCCCTTTCTTCTGGAGGTTTTGAGCGCAGAAGCTTACTTAGGCCGCCGTCGATTTCATCCGGCTGTCGCTCGCGGTTTCCCGGAACAGTCGAGGCGACATGCCGAACGTCGACTTGAAGTGCCGGCTGAAGTGGGAACTGCTGCCATAGCCCCAAGCGTAGGCGATCTCTGTGAGTGAGGTCGCTCACTTCACTATTCCTCAAGCTGACCTTGAGCGATTGATGGCGGCGGCGCGGGACAGTTCGGCAGATAAGGTGGTCGCCGAATACTACGCCGCCAACAAATCGCGCTTTGAGGCTATGTTTGGCGGGCAAACCGCATCGGTGACAACGGGGCAGCAATGACTCGATGACACAGCAAGTGTGGGAGCGAGCCTGCTCGCGATAGCGACCGCCATCGCGAGCAGGCTCGCTCCCAC
>NZ_JABWQV010000077.1 GCF_014268615.1 Pseudomonas tehranensis
GCTATCGCGAGCAGGCTCGCTCCCACAAAGGTTTCAAGGTCAGGCCTGCAGATACCGCAACACCGACTCACAAATCATCTGGCGATGACGCTGCTTGATCGCTTCGTCCGGCAAATCGATCTGAAAAATCTCACCGAGTGTGTGGCGATTGGACACGCGGTAAAAGCAGAAAGAACTGATCAGCAGATGCACATCCAGCGGTTCGAGGCCGGCGCGGAACACCCCCTCTTCGGCACCTCGGCGCAGGATCACGCCCAGGGAATCAAGGATGGTATTGGTCATCGCCTTGATGGCGCCCGATTGCTTGACGTACTCGGCGTTGTGAATGTTTTCGATGCAGACGATGCGCACGAAATCCACATTGCGATCGTGGTGGTCGAAGGTGAATTCCACCAGGCGCCGGATCGCATCGACCGGGGCCAGTTCCGCCAAGTGCAGGCGGCTCTCAGTGTTGCGGATATCGCCGTAGAGTTTTTCCAGCACCTCGACGTACAACTGCTCCTTGCTGCCGAAGTAGTAGTAGATCATGCGCTTGGAGGTGTGGATGCGCTCAGCAATGGCGTCGACCCGAGCGCCGGACAGGCCCTGTTGGACGAACTCGACGATGGCTTCCTGAAGAATGTTTTCCCGGGTTTTCTCCGGGTTGTTCTTGCGACTCTTGCGCGGCTCGACGACAGGTTCGTCGAGGTCTGCGGAAAGCTCTGAATTCATAGTCATCGCGGGGCTCACGGCCATCACTGCACAGGTTGGCGATTATGGGCCGCACCGCGCAGTCAAGCCAAGCCACGGGGTTGCCCTTTACCGCCGCATTTACGATTTCCCTACAACTTGGCGTGCCGCAAGCCACCGCTGCGGGACTTGGCCATGGCCGCCAGCCGCACCGCGACATTGGCGGCGCCGTAGCCGGCATAGCCGTTCTTGCGCTGGATGATTTCAAAGAAGAAGCGCCCTTCGAACGGCTCGGTGTAGACGTGAAACAACTCGCCGCCCTGGGCGTCACGGTCGTACAGCACGTTGAAATACGCCAGCTCGCTGAGAAATTCATCGTCGAAATCGAAACGCGCCGCGAGGTCATCGTAATAGTTGAGCGGAATGTCCAGCAGCGGCACGCCGGCTTCTTTGGCACGGCTGACCTGGGCAAAGATGTCATCGCAGTCGAAGGCGATGTGGTGCACGCCGGAGCCACGATAACTGGACAGCGCATGGGAGATCGCGGTGTTACGGTTCTCGGAAATATTGAGCGGTAAGCGGATCGAACTGCAACGGCTACGCAGGGCGCGACTCTTTACCAGGCCATACGGATCGGGCAACACCACTTCGTCGTCGGCTTCGAAATCCAGCAGGCTTTTGTAGAACAGCACCCAGCTGTCGAGGCTGTCGGCCGGCAGCGCCATCGCCATGTGGTCGATGCGCTTGAGTCCGGCACCGATGACAGCGCCCGATTGCAGGTTGAAATCGGTGCCGTAGACGTCGGCCTCCTGGTCCACCAGGTAGATCAGGCTGCCGTCCGGCGCACGCACCGCCGCCAACTCCAGTTCGTTGGGCCCCACCAGGCCGCGATAAGGCTGGCCCTTGTAGGCCACGGCCCGCTCCAGGGCGCTGGCGCTGTTTTTGACCCGCACGGCGGTGGCGCATAACGACGGCCCGTGGGCTTCGAAAAAACTGTGGGCAAACGAATAGGGCTCGCAATTGAGGATCAGGTTGATATCGCCCTGGCGCAGCAGGCTCACGTTCTTGGAGCGATGCTGGCCGGCCTTGACGACCCCCAGCCGCTCCAGCCAATGGGACAGCTTCGCGCCAAGGTTGTCGTCCACTGCAAACTCAAGGAACTCGATACCGTTGTATTCGCTGGCCGGCGGTGTGGCGAACAGGATGTCAGCATGGCTCGCCGGCTCGGCCTCTTCGGCCAGCCGCTGGCGGGTCTTCTCTTCCAGATACAGCAATGAACGCAGGCCGTCGGCGGCATTGGCCCGTGGGGGGGCAGCGCGGAAACCGTCGTTGAAAATCTCCAGCGACAGTGGCCCGATGTAGCCACTCTTGATGATCGGTGCCAAAAAGCCCGGCAAATCGAACTCACCCTGGCCCGGGAAGCAACGGAAGTGCCGGCTCCATTCCAGGACATCCATCGCCAGGATCGGCGCATCGGCCATTTGCACGAAGAAAATCTTGTCGCCGGGAATCTGGGCAATCGCACTCGGATCGCCCTTGAGAGACAAGGTATGGAAGCTGTCGAGCAACACACCCAGGTTGGGGTGGTCGGCCTGGCGCACGATGTTCCAGACCTGTTGATAAGTATTGACGTGTCGGCCCCAGGCCAGCGCCTCGTAACCGATGCGCAAGCCTCGCGCACCGGCTCGTTCGGCCAGCAATCGCAGGTCATCCACCAGAATCTGCTCATCACCCAGGCTGTCGGCCGAGGCGTTACTGCACACCAGCACCAGGTCGGTGCCCAACTCCTGCATCAGGTCGAACTTGCGCTCGGCCCGCTCCAGATTGCGCGCAAGGCGTTCGCGACGGCAACCTTCAAAGTCCCGAAACGGCTGGAACAGTGTGATGGCGATGCCCAGGTCGGCGCACATCTGCCTGATTTCCCGAGGGCTGCCATCGTAATAGAGAAGGTCGTTCTCGAAGATTTCCACCCCGTCGAAACCGGCGGCGGCAATGGCTTCAAGTTTCTCCGGCAGGGTACCGCTCAAGGACACGGTGGCAATGGAACGCTGCATGACTTCGGCTCCCGGGACAGGCATCGGCTACACACAGGTGTGCCGCTTTTGAAAGAGTGAGCCGATTATTGAGCTGAAGGTTTGTTTCAGCAATTTAATATGTACTATTCGGTTAGTTTTTTGGGCGATTATCGAACGCAATGCCCGATCAGCGAATTGACGATTTTTTGCTCACTGCGCACCATCGGCCCCTCATTGAGGCAGGCCTGATCGTCGACCTCTCTGGACAGCCCCAGACCACACCATAAGAATTTCAAGAACGGGTACACGTTATGATTCCTTCCCAAAGCTCCCGCCTGCCCCCCGTCCTGAGTGCCACGACCGCTGGCGTCGGTGACAAGATTCGCGGCGCCCTGGCCGTGGGCAAAACCCGTTGGGGTATGCTCGCCCTGGTATTTTTCGCCACCACCCTGAACTACATCGACCGCGCCGCACTGGGCGTGATGCAGCCCATCCTCGCCAAGGAAATGAGCTGGACGGCGATGGATTACGCCAACATCAACTTCTGGTTCCAGGTCGGCTATGCCATCGGTTTCGTGCTGCAAGGCCGACTGATCGACCGGATCGGCGTCAAGCGTGTGTTCTTCTGCGCCGTACTGCTCTGGAGCCTGGCGACCGGTGCCCATGGCCTGGCCACGTCGGCGGTGGGCTTCATGGTCTGCCGCTTCATTCTGGGCCTGACCGAAGCGGCCAACTACCCGGCCTGCGTGAAGACCACACGGCTATGGTTCCCGGCCGGTGAACGGGCCGTGGCGACCGGTATTTTCAACGCCGGAACCAACGTTGGCGCGATGTTCACCCCAATGCTGCTGCCGCTGGTCCTGCAGGTGTGGGGCTGGCAGGCGGCGTTCCTGTGCATGGCCGCGCTGGGCGGGATCTGGCTGGTGTTCTGGGGCCTGAAATACTTCAACCCGGAAGATCATCCCAGCGTCAAACAGGCGGAACTGGACTACATCCAGGCCCAGGACGAACCCGATCAGGTCCGCGTGCCGTTCTCCCGTATCCTGCGCATGCGGGGTACCTGGGCGTTCGCCCTGGCCTACTCGATCACGGCACCGGTGTTCTGGTTCTACCTCTACTGGTTGCCGCCGTTCCTGAACCAGCAATACAACCTGGGCATCAACGTGACCCAGATGGGCATCCCGCTGATCATCATTTACCTCACCGCCGATTTCGGCAGCGTGGGCGGCGGGATTCTGTCTTCCTTCCTGATCGGTCGCGGCCTGAATCCGATCAAGGCCCGGCTGATTTCCATGTTGCTGTTCGCCTGCTGCATCATCGGCGTGATCATGGCCGCCGGCGCCAGCAACCTGTGGATGGCAGTGTTTGCCATTTCCCTGGCCATCGGCGCGCACCAGGCCTGGACCGCCAATATCTGGAGCCTGGTGATGGACTACACCCCCAAACACATGATGAGTACAGTGTTCGGCTTCGGCGGCATGTGCGCCGCCGTCGGCGGGATGTTCATGACCCAATTGGTGGGCCACATCCTCACGGTGACCCACAACAACTACACCGTACTGTTCACCCTGATCCCGGCGATGTACTTCATTGCCCTGATCTGGTTGTACTTCATGGCACCGCGCAAGGTGCCGACGCTGGAAAGCTGATACCCGTCAGCCCGGGACTCATCCCCCTGTGGGAGCAAGCCTTGCTCCCACAATCGATCCCACCACGGTCCGCGTTAGCTCCGCCGCTGTTGCCACGCCGCCGCCAACCCGCTGAGGCAGATCAGCACGATGCCGAACACCGTGGTCAGCGTCGGCGTATGGCTGAACAGCAACCAGCCGAGCAGGCCGGCAAAGACGATCTGGCAATACCCGAATGGCGCCAGCAGCGCCGGGGCGGCGAAGCGGAAGGCCTGGGTCAACATCAGGTGCGCCGTCATCCCGCACGCCCCGAGTGCAAGCATCATCGCCCCATGCAACAGACTCGGCACCTGCCAAAAGAACGGTACCAGGGCGCTCATCACCAATGTGTTGCACAGGCCGGCGAAGAAATTGCTGGTGGTGGGGCTGTCGATCTCGCTGAGTTTGCGAGTGAGCAGTTGATAGAAACAGAAAAACAGTGCCGAACAGAACGGCAACAACACCGCCGGCGTGAACAGCTCACCGCCCGGATGGACAATGATCAACACCCCGATAAAACCGAAGATCACCGCGATCCACTGGCCGCGCGTCACCTGTTCACCCAGTAAAGGCACCGACAGTGCAGTGACCAGCACGGGCGCGAGGAAGTTGACCGCGGTCGCCTCCGCCAACGGGATGTAGAGCAGCGCCGTGGTGAAAAACAGGCTGGTGCCCAACAGGCACAACGCACGCGCCAACTGCCATAACGGCCGCTTGGTACGCAGCACGCGCAGCCCGGAGCGCGGCAGGAAAATCCCCGCCATCAACAGCGTGTGCACCAGATAACGCGCCCACACCACCATGATGATCGGATAGAACCCCGAAAGATATTTGGACAAAGCGTCATGGCTGGAGAACAGGAACGTCGCGCAAAGTATCAGCAGGATGCCCTTGAAGGCCTGATTGACGCCGGAAAGCGGGGTGCTGACGGTCATGTAAAAATCCTGCGCTGCTTGATGTAGAGGAGCCGGTATCTGCGACTGAAAATTCAGCTGAACAACTCCGATGCCTGGCTGGCTTGTGACAATTCCTCGGTAAACGCAAGCAAGGTCGGCGCCAGCTCATGCAGCCTCGCTCGCGTCATCCGTGCGGTGGGCCCGGCAATGCTGAGCACCCCCAAGACCCGGCCATCCAGCGGATGACGCACCACGGCAGCAATGGCTGAGGTGCCGACCGCCGAACTTTCCTCGACACAGGCATAGCCCTGCTCACGGGCCTGGCGCAGGTACTGAAGCAATTCAACGCTGCTGCGCGGCGCGTTGGGGCCCACGTCCGCCGGCATTTCCAGGGCCTGGCGGTCCACCAGCGACAGCGCCTGGGCGTCGCTCATGCACGCCAGCCAGGCATGGCCCGACGCGGTATAGACCAACGGCGCCTCGCGGCCCATGTCGGGGTCGTAGCGCAACCCGGACCGGGCGCCCTGGGACTTGGCAATCCAGGTCTGGCGATCACCCTCGATCACGCCCAGGCGCACCAGTTCACCGCTTTCCCGAGCTAGACGATCGAGCACCGGCTGCACGATATCGGCACCGCTGCGCGACAGGTAGCGAAAGCCCAGGGCGACCAGGCGGGTCGACAAGTGATAACGCAGGTTCTCGGGGTTCTGACGCACGTAACCCAGGCGCGTCAGTTCGGCAAGCAGGCGGTGCGTGGCGCTCTTGGGAATCTGTAAGTGTTCGGCCAACCCTTGCAGAGCCCAGCCGTGGGGATCGCTGGCAAGACATTCCAGCACATTGAAAACCCGTTCGATTTGACTGCCGGCCATGAAAAATCCAGATGAGAGACGTCGATTCCAAAATATGCGAAGTGTAATGCAAATTCTGGAACCCGACATTCAATGTTGACCGATGAACCAAAACCCGTGGCGATTGCCTGAGAGCTCAGGCGTACACCCTGCGCCTTCAAAAGCTAGACTCACTGCGAATGTCTGTCCGTTAACTGGCGGCAACCCCACTCAGCAGCAACACTCTTCACACGGTCAATCAGAGGATTTCCCACATGTTATGGAAAAAAGGTCGCCGCAGTGACAACGTGGTGGACGCCCGCGGGGACGGTGGGGGCGGCGGGATGCGCTTCGGCGGTGGCAAGGGGCTGAGCCTGACGGCCATTGTCCTGATCGTCGGCATCGGCTGGATCACCGGCCAGGACCCCATGCAGATTCTCGGGCAACTGGCCGGGCAGATGGACCAGACTTCGGCCCCTGCCTCCTCCCAGACCCGGCAAGCGCCGCCCGCGAACGATGAACAGGCCGAGTTCGTGCGCTCAATCCTCGGTGATACCGAAGACACCTGGGGCCAGGTCTTCCAGCAGGCAGGGCGCCAGTACCAGCAACCCAAACTGGTGCTGTTCAGCGGCCGGGTCAACTCGGCTTGCGGCCTCGCTTCATCAGCCACCGGCCCGTTCTATTGCCCGGCCGATAAACAGGTCTACCTGGACATGAGTTTCTTCCAGGAAATGTCCCAACGGTTCGCCGCCGCCGGGGATTTCGCCCAGGCCTACGTCATCGCCCATGAAGTCGGACATCACGTCCAGACACTGCTCGGGGTGTCGGCAAAAATCCAGGAGGCTCGCCGTCAAGGTCGCCAGATGGAAGGCGATGGTGGCTTGCTGGTACGTCAGGAATTACAGGCCGACTGCCTGGCGGGCGTCTGGGCCAACCATGCGCAGAAGCGCCTGAACTGGCTGGAGCCGGGGGACATTGAAGAGGCCTTGACCGCCGCCAACGCCATCGGTGATGACCGCCTCCAGCAGCAGGGCCAGGGCCGGGTGGTGCCGGACTCCTTTACCCACGGCACCTCGGCGCAACGGGTTCGCTGGTTCAAGACCGGGTTTGCCCAAGGTCAAGTCAGCCAATGCGATACCTTCGCGGCGAAAAATCTGTAATGAAGTGGGGTGCCCTCCTCAGCCTGCTGCTGTGCTGCACCTTTACCCAGGCAAACGAACAGGGCGTGGGCGTGGTCGCTCAAGGGCGACTGCAGCTCAAGGGCGGCGCCATGGTGGTCGGCGTAAGTCCGCCCCCGGCGTCTATCCAGCGCGTGTTGATCATCCTCCATGGCCGGCTGCGCAACGCCCAGACGTATCTGCACAGCGCCGAAAAAGCCGCCGCACACGCCGGTCAACTGACCACGACCCTGATCATCGCCCCGCAGTTTCTCAACGAACATGACGTTGCCCGCCATCAGTTGCCCAATGAGCTCTTGCGCTGGCAGGGCAACGACTGGATGGCCGGCGGCTTATCCACGGGCCCCAAGGCGGTCAGTTCCTTTCAGGTCCTCGACGACATCGTCGCCCGGGTCAGTGACCGGCAGCAGTTTCCCGAGGTGAAAGAGATCGTTATCGCGGGCCATTCCGGCGGCGCGCAGGTCGCGCAGCGCTACGCCTTGCTCGCTCGCGGCCAAACCCGGATCACACCCAGATTCGTCATCGCCAACCCATCCTCCTATGCCTATTTCGACGCGCAGCGCCCCATGGCCTTCGACCCGGCCGGTTGTCCCGGTTTCAACCGTTGGAAGTACGGCCTGCAGAACCTGCCCGCCTATGCCGCCGGGCAAACGCCCGCTCAACTGGAAGACAACTACGTCAAACGCGACATCGTTTATCTGCTTGGGCAACAGGACATCGACCCTGAGCATCCGGCGCTGGATAAAGGCTGTGAAGCGCAGACCCAAGGGGCCTATCGGTTACTGCGCGGGCAGTTCTTTTTCGACTACCTGACCCGGCGTCATCCTGAAGGGCTGAACCAGCGGCTGATCGAAGTGCCCGGGGTTGGGCATGATGGGGATGGCATGTTCAATTCGGCGCAGGGGCAGAGGGTTCTGTTCGGTCAGTGAGTCCTGCAGTGGTAGACAGGGCCTCATCGCGAGCAGGCTCGCTCCCACAATAGATCTGCGGTGGGCACAAATTTTTGATCGACACAGATTCCCTTGTGGGAGCGAGCCTGCTCGCGATAGCTATCTATCAGCCAACATAACTTTCAAGCCGACAGCATCCGCCGCAACTCCCCACAGTCGCGCGCATGCCAGTCCGCCAGCTCCGGCCACGGATTGTCCGGCAGGTTCACCAATACCGTCCGCGCACCCGCCGCGCGGCCGCAGTCCAGATCGAAACGGTAGTCGCCCACCATCACCATCGCTTCGGGCGCCACACTCCAGGCCTCGGCCAGTTTCAACAGGCCGCCTGGATGAGGTTTGGGCGGTGCTTCGTCACGGCCCAGCACATCCTCCACGGCGAAACAGTCGGCCAAGCCGATAGCTTGCAGGGTCACGTGGGCCAACTCGCGGGCGTTACGGGTCAGAATCCCCAGGCGATAGCCGCGCCCCGCCAGTTCGCGCACCAGCTCGACCGCCCCCGGCGCAGGCCTGGAGCCCAGCGCCAGGTCCCGTTCGTGTTCCAGCAGCCAGGCATGCTTGGCGGCGGCTTCGTCAGCCGGCAACGCCGCCAGGTGGGTCAGGATGTCGTCTTCGGCCGGGATCGCCAGCGCCACGCGGATCGCCGCAAAATCATGCACCGCGATGGTCAGCGTACCGTCCATGTCGAACACCCAGTGGCGCACATCGGCCAGGCTCATGCCCAGTCCTTGCGGTGGCGAATCAGGCCTTCCTGGGTCACCGATGCCACCAACTGTCCGGCGCGATTGAACACGCTGCCACGGGAGAACCCACGGGAATTGCCGGCCCACGGACTGTCCATCGCATAGAGCAACCAGTCATCGGCGCGCAGGTCGGCGTGGAACCACAAGGCATGGTCGAGGCTGGCAACCTGCATGTCCTTTTGCCAGACCGATTTGCCGTGGGGCAGCATCGAGGTGGTCAGCAGACCAAAGTCCGAGGCGTAGGCCAGCAGGTATTTATGCAAGGCCGGCGAGTCCGCCAGGGCACCATCGGCACGGAACCACACGTACTTGACCGGATCGGCCGGCTGCGGATTGTAGGGATCTTTCTCGGTGACCGGGCGCACCTCGATCGGTTTGGGGCACAGCAGTTTTTCCCGCATGTGTTCGGGCAGCAGGTGCGCCCGCTGCTGGGTCAGCTCCAGCTCCGAAGGCAGGTTCTCCGGCCCGACCACCTGGGGCATGGAGTTCTGGTGCTCGAAACCCTGCTCGTCGTATTGAAACGAAGCGCTGCATGTGAAAATCGGGTGGCCCTTCTGGATCGCCGTGACCCGGCGTGTGCTGAAACTGCCACCGTCACGCACCCGGTCCACCTGGTAGACCACCGGCAAGGCCGCATCGCCCGGGCGCAGGAAATAACCGTGCATCGAATGCACATGACGGGCCTCTTCAACGGTCTGGCTGGCCGCCGACAGTGACTGGCCCAGCACCTGGCCGCCGAACAACTGGCGGAACCCCAGGTCCTGGCTACGACCGCGAAACAGGTTCTCTTCGATGGGTTCCAGGGTCAGCAGGTCGACCAGATCTTCCAACACGTGGCTCATTCAGACTTTCCTCACACAGCTCAACCGCGCAGTCGCTGCTGCAACGGTGAATCGATTGTTGGCCCGGGCCATTGTGGCGGGCATTGTAAACGTCCGTGTTGGCTAACCGTGCAGGGTCTGTAGCCACTGTTCACGGTTGATACGATAGAGCACATGTTGACGCAATGGATGACCGACGGCGAGCTTTGGGTGTTCGAAGTCATCGGCCGGGTCATGCTGCATGCCGATCGCTTGCATGACTTTCTGCGATGGCAGGTTATCGACGGCGGTGAACGCCACCACCTCCTCCAGCCCGAGGCGATCGAACGCACACCGCAGGGCCGTCCATGCGGCTTCGCTGGCATAACCCAAGCCCCAATGCTCCCGGGCCAGACGCCAGCCGATCTCGACTGCCGGAGTGAAGTGCGCGTCGAACCCGACCACGCCCAAGCCGGTAAAGCCAATGAAGGCCCCGGTGTCCTTGCGCTGCAGGGCCCACAAACCAAAACCATGCTCGGCAAAATGGCCCCGCACGCGCCCGATCAGCGCGGCGCTTTCCAGGCGGCTCAGGGGCGCCGGAAAATAACGCATCACCTGCGCATCGGCAGACATGGCGGCAAACTCCGGCAAGTCCGCGTCGCGCCACTGGCGCAGTATCAGCCGCGCGCTTTGCAGTTCCAGTATCGGCTCCATTTCCTTCCTCTCCATGCCCCAACGCCTACTCAAGCTAAATCGCCACGCCCAAATAAACGGCCCACGGCCGCTGCCGGGATCAAGGTGGAGACACCGACGATGTGTCCACCATGATCGAATGAGCCACGCGGCCGCGCCAGGTATCAATTATCGACAGGCTTGCCTTTGCTGGCGAGGCGTTCGTCGCGCTCGTGGGGCGCTACCGGTTCAGACTGCGCTCGTAAGCGGCCAGGACGGTACGCTCCGACTGCACCAGATAGGCTTCGAGCAACCGGGTTGCCTCCGCTGATTGCCCCTCTTCGATACAGCGCAGGATTGAAACGTTCATATCGACATAGGGCATATGCAGGAACTCCGGATCTTTGAGCAGGCCGAACGCCAGCCGCAGCTCGGCAGATATCTGACCGTAGAACACCACCAATCGCGGGCTGTCGGCGAGTTCGACGATCGCCTTGTGGAACATCATGTTGGCGGTGCCGACAGCCTTCCAGTCCTTGACTTCACGCGCTCGCATGCCCGCCTCCACCGCCTCACGCATATGCAGTGTTCCCGGATGCAGCGGGTAACCCTGGGCAATGGCCTTGCATTCGATAAAGCGGCGGACACGATAGATGTCGATGATCGACGCCATATCGGGCACCGCCACGCTCACCCCGCGATTGGGTTCATGCTTGAGCAACCCCTCACGGGTCAGGACCCTGAACGCTTCCCTCAAGGTGTTGCGGGAAATCTGCAGGCTTTCGGCCAGGGCCGCTTCGGACAGTCGTTGACCCGGAACCAGTTCACCTTCGACCAGCATTCTGCGGACTTCCTGGGTGATGGACTCTCCCAGCGAGCGAGGAAGGGAAGGTGAAACGTCGTTCATGTGCAATCCAGGATAAGAGAAAGCCACGATGTTCCACGAGAGCTTGGTGCAAGGCAAGAAGCCAGGGGCCTGCGTGCATCATTAAGTAACACGCACGAGTGACAAGGTTACAATTCGGTGCAGATTGTAGCCTTCCACGATCAGGATTGTTCAACGATCCAATAGGTATGGATCAACACTTCCAGCCAGATTCCTGGGTTTTGGCATGTTCGTTGCTCAACACTCATCATCTCCCACCGTAGGAATGATGCCGTGACACAGATCGCTCATGACTTCACAAAGGCGCGACGCTCTTCCCTGATCGCCGCAATCTTCATGATGGCGACCTCCGCCATCGGCCCTGGCTTCATTACCCAGACCGCGACCTTTACGGCAAACATCGGCGCGGCGTTCGCCTTCGGTATCCTGGCCTCGATCCTGATCGACTTCGTCGTTCAACTGAATGTCTGGCGAATTGTTTCGCTGACCCGGATGCGCGCGGCCGACCTGGCCAACCAAGCGATTCCGGGGAGCGGCTACCTGCTGGCAGTCCTGGTGATCTTCGGCGGCCTGGTCTTCAACGTCGGCAACATCGCCGGTGCCGGACTGGGGCTCAATGCCCTGATGGGCCTGGATGCAAAATGGGGCGGTGGTCTGAGCGCCCTGCTGGCCATCGGCATTTTCTCCTCCCACCGCGCAGGGATTGCCGTCGACCGGCTGATCGTCGTGCTGGGCCTGGTGATGATCACCCTGACCCTGTTCGTCGCCTTCGCCTCCAACCCGCCACTGGGCGAAGCCCTGTACCAGACCGTGCTTCCAGACCAGATCAACTTCGCCACCATCACCACCATTGTCGGGGGCACGGTCGGCGGTTACATCACCTACGCAGGGGCTCACCGCCTGCTGGATCGAGGCACCACCGGGGAAGAGAACCTTCAGGCCGTGTCCAAGGCCGCCTTGAGCGGCATCATGGTCACCGGCGTCATGCGCTACATCCTGTTCCTGGCCATCCTCGGCGTTGTGGCCAGTGGCGTCGTCATCGACACCTCCGGTCAAGGCGCAAATCCCGCGGCGCAAGCCTTCCAGGCCGCGGCAGGGCAGTTCGGCCTGCGCGTGTTCGGCCTGATTCTCTGGGCCGCCAGTATTACCAGCGTGATCGGTGCCGCCTACACCTCCATGTCCTTCATCACCGTGTTCAAGCCGAACATCACTGAAAAAGGCCGAAACCGCGCCACCACTGTGTTCATCGCCCTGTCGCTGCTGATCTTCACCCTGATGGGCACCGCCCCCGCCGCGCTGTTACTTTTTGCGGGTGGGTTCAACGGCCTGATACTGCCCATCGGCCTGAGCATCTTCATCTACGTTGGCTGGCGCCGGTCGGACTTGATGGGCGGCTACCATTATCCACGTTGGCTGCTGGTGCTCGGCGCGCTGACCAGCGTGTTGACCTGGTACATGGCGTTCAAATCCGTTGGGCCGATCTTCGCCTTCCTCAACGTGGTCTGAGCCCGATAGAAACAAAGGAGCCACTCTCATGCCAAATATTGATCTCAACAGTGACCTGGGCGAAAGCTTTGGCGCATGGAGCATGGGCGACGATGCCGCGATGCTCGATGTCGTGACCAGCGCCAATGTCGCCTGCGGTTTCCACGCCGGCGACCCGGCCGGCATCTTGCGGACACTGAAAGCGGCGGCGGCAAAAAATGTCACCATCGGTGCCCATGTCGCCTACCCGGACAAAGTGGGCTTTGGTCGACGCAACATGGACGTGGCCAGCGATGAGCTGACTGCCGACGTGATCTACCAGATCGGCGCGCTGCAGGGCCTGGCCAAGGCCGCCGGCACGTCGGTGCGCTACGTAAAACCCCACGGTGCCTTGTACAACACCATTGCTCACGATCGGCGGCAGGCGCTGGCGGTGATCGAAGCCATCCGCGCTGTCGACCCGACTCTGATACTGGTGGCCCTGGCCGGTTCCAGCCTGATCGAACTGGCCCGTAACGAGGGTTTGCAGTGTGTCGCCGAAGCCTTTGCTGACCGCGCCTACACCCCCCAGGGCACGTTGGTCTCGCGACGCGAACCCGGGGCCGTGCTGCACGATCCCAAGCTCGTGGCCCAACGCATGCTGCGCCTGGTGGAAGACGGCACTGTCGAAGCCATCGATGGCAGCCTGACCCGAATCCAAGCCGATTCGATCTGCGTCCATGGCGACAGCCCCGCTGCTGTGGAAATGGCCCGCGAGCTGCGCCGGGTATTGGAACAGGCGCACATGTCCTTGCTGCCCTTTGCCGGAGCACACTCATGAATGCCCTGGATCTCGCCCGCAAGGCGGCGATTGCCGCTGCCCGGGATGCACGCACCACTTACCGTAACGGCCTGATCGCCCCCACGGCGGGTATCGCGCCGGGCATGACCCAGGCCAACCTGATCGCCCTGCCGCGCGCCTGGGCGTACGACTTCCTGCTGTACGCCCAGCGCAATCCCAAAGCCTGCCCGATCCTTGACGTCAGCGACGCCGGCAGCCCGAGAACACTGCTGGCTGAAGGAGCGGACCTGCGCAGCGACATCCCGCTGTACCGTATCTGGCGCGATGGAACGCTGGCCGAGGAAGTCAGCGATGCCACTCAGGCCTGGGCTGAACACGACGACATGGTGGCCTTTTTGATCGGCTGCAGCTTCACCTTTGAAACCGCCCTGCAAGAGGCCGGTATCGACGTACGGCATATCACCGATGGCTGCAATGTGCCGATGTACCGGACCAACCGTGCCTGCCGCCCGGCCGGACGTCTGCACGGTGAAATGGTGGTGTCCATGCGCCCGATCCCGGCTGATCGTGTCGCGCAGGCAGCGAGTATTTCCGGGCGTTATCCTTCGGTCCATGGCGCCCCAGTGCACATCGGCGAACCGGCGCTGCTCGGCATCCAGGACCTGGCGCGCCCCGATTTCGGCGACGCCGTACGCATCGAACCCGGTGAGATTCCGGTGTTCTGGGCCTGCGGCGTGACTCCCCAGGCAGCGGTCATGGCGTCGGGCGTGCCCTTCGCCATCACCCATTCGCCGGGCCATATGTTCATCACCGATGTGCCTGACAGCACCTACCACGTCTAGGAGTCTCCCGTGCGTTTTCTACCGGTCAACCTGGACGCCCTGCTCGTCGAATTGAAAGACCTCGACCAGACCCTGGCGTTGTACGACACCCTGATGGCCGAGCCCATTGCCGGTGTGGAGCACATCATTCCCGCCGCTCGAACGTTGCTGATCGAGTTCCGCCCCAGCGCCATCGAACGCCAGGCGCTGGTTGACCGTATCGCTGTCCAGGATTTGAGCCAGCGCCGCGCGCACGAACATCGTCGAGTGGAAATCCCTGTGCACTACACGGGTGAAGACCTCGACGAAGTCGCCACTTTGCTGGGCCTGAGCCGCGACGAGGTGGTCCGCCGCCACACCGCCCATGACTACACCGTGGCCTTCTGCGGTTTTGCCCCAGGCTTCGCCTACCTCACCGACGGTGCCGGCTTCCAGGTGCCGCGCCGGCAAACCCCGCGCACCCGCATACCCGCAGGCGCCGTGGCCCTGGCCGGTGAGTTCAGCGGCGTCTATCCGCAAGCCAGCCCCGGCGGCTGGCAGATCATCGGGGTTACGCCCTCACGCATGTGGGATCTGAACCGCGACGAACCGGCGTTGTTACGCCCCGGTTACAAGGTTCGCTTTACCGATGCCGGCCCTCTTCCGGCCGGCGGTTTGCCTGCGCCCACCCCGCCGACACGCGCCGCCCCACCCAGCGGCGCCTGCCTGGAAATCATCACCCCCGGACTGCACAGCGTCCTGCAGGACTTGGGGCGTCCCGGCCAGACCAGCCAAGGCGTGTCCAAATCCGGGGCGCTGGACCTGAGTGCCCTGCGAGCGGCCAACCGCGCCGTGGGCAACCGCTCGGACATGGCCTGCATCGAAGCGCTACTCGGCGGTTTGAGTGTTGTCTGCCATGGCCGCACCGTCATCGCTGTCACCGGCGCCCAGACCCCGGTCAGTATCACCACGGCCGGCGGCCTGCAATGGCAAGCACCTAACTATCAGCCCATCGAATTGGACGAGGGCGATCGCGTCAGCCTCGGTTCACCCAAGGCGGGGCTGCGCAGCTACCTGGCGATTCGCGGCGGGTTTGACGTCGCGCCCGTGCTCGGCAGCCTGTCCACGGACACCCTGGCCCAAGTCGGCCCCCCTGCCCTGGCCGTCGGCGACCGCCTGGGTTTTGCAACACTCGGCACGGGCACCAGCGTATCGCTGAACGAAGCGCCGGCCTTTGAACTGCCAACGGCAAGCGACATCGTCACCCTCGACGTGATCATGGGCCCCCGCACCGACTGGTTTACCGAGGACGCCATCGAGCGCCTGAGCAGCCAACTCTGGCGGGTCAGCGCGCAATCCAATCGGGTCGGCATTCGTCTGGCCGGGGAAACGCCGCTGACGCGCAGCAATCACCAGGAGTTGCCCAGCGAAGGCACCTGCGTGGGCGCCATCCAGGTTCCGGCCAGCGGCCAACCCGTGCTGTTCCTGGCGGACCATCCGTTGACCGGCGGCTATCCGGTGATCGCCGTGGTGGCCAGCCACCACCTGGATCTGGCGGGACAGATACCGGTCAACGCGCAGATTCGCTTCAACCCACTGGATGAATTCCACGAGATTCAACCCAGCACAGCTGCTTCTTTTCCAACTGCCGATGCGAAGAAAATCCCATGAAAAAATTATTGATTGCCAACCGTGGTGAAATTGCCGTACGCATCGCCCGCGCCTGCCGCGACTACGGCGTGCAATCTGTCGCCGTCTACGCCGACGCAGACATTGATGCCCTGCACGTGCGCCAGGCTGACGAAGCCTATTCACTGAACGGTCAGCGTCCGATCGAAACCTATCTCGATATCGGCAAACTGCTTGCCGTCGCCAAACGCAGCGGCGCCGACGCCGTGCACCCGGGTTATGGTTTTCTGTCGGAACGGGCCGATTTCGCCCGGGCAGTGATCGACGCGGGGCTGATCTGGGTCGGCCCCAACCCGGAAACCATCGACGTGCTGGGGGATAAGGTCCAGGCGCGAAAACTGGCCCAACAGGTCGGCGCCCCCCTGGTAGCCGGTACGCCAGGACCGGTTGAAGGCGCAGCCCAGGTGCTGGCCTTTGCCGAGCAACATGGCCTGCCGATTGCCATCAAGGCCGCCTTTGGTGGCGGCGGGCGCGGGATGAAAGTCGCCTGGCGCATGGACGAAGTCGCCGAGCTGTTCGCCTCGGCCGTGCGCGAAGCCGAAGCGGCCTTTGGTCGTGGCGAATGTTTCGTCGAACAGTTCCTCGACCGCCCTCGGCATATCGAAGCGCAGATCCTGGCTGACAAACACGGCAAGGTGGTCGTGGTAGGGACCCGGGATTGTTCGCTGCAGCGCCGGAACCAGAAACTGGTGGAGGAAGCGCCAGCGCCTTTTATCAGCGAAGAACAGCGCCAGTGCATTCATCAGGCCGCCCACGATATCTGCGCCAAGGCCGGTTACGTCGGTGCCGGCACGGTGGAGTTCCTGCTCAGTCAGGATGGCACGCTGTCGTTTCTGGAGGTCAACACGCGGTTGCAGGTCGAGCATCCGGTAACCGAAGAAACCACCGGCGTCGACCTGGTGATCGAGCAACTGCGCATCGCCGATGGTTTGCCGTTGTCCTTCAGCCAAACGCCGACACCGCGCGGCCACAGCTTCGAATTTCGCATCAACGCCGAAGACGCAGGCAAGGGTTTCATGCCGACCCCCGGACACATCACCGCCTTCCAGCCACCCTCTGGCCCGGGCGTACGCCTGGACAGCGGCGTGACCAGCGGTTCGCAAGTGCCCAGCACCTTCGATTCGATGATGGCCAAACTGATTGTCACGGGCGCCACCCGCGAGCAGGCGATCGTGCGCGCCCGGCGCGCCCTGGCCGAATTCAATATCGAGGGTATCGCTTCGGTACTACCATTTCACCGGGCCGTGATGGACCATGACGACTTCACGGGCGCGGGTCGATTTGCCGTGCATACGCGCTGGATCGAAACCGACTTCGCTGACCAGATCACCCTCGCACCACGCAACGCCATGTCGGCCGACCCTGGGGTGCTGCGCACGTTCGTCGAAATCGACGGCAAGCGCCACGAACTGGGCCTGCCGGCCGAGCTGTTGCGCGGCTTGAGCCTGAACGCCCCGGCCACGGCGGGCGAACGCACGCCCCCAAGCGAGGTGGATGATCCACAGGCTCTACGCACCTCGGTCGCAGGCAATCTGCATACCTGGGTCGTCGAAGACGGCGAAGCGGTGAACGCCGGTCAAGTGGTTGCCGTTATCGAAGCAATGAAAATGGAAACATCGATCCTGGCCCCTGCTGACGGCAAGGTGCGGATTGCTGAACAGGCAGGTGCCTATTTCGAAGCCGGCTCGATCATCGGCCGCATCGAAACCGCTCACTGATCCAAACGTTTTTCTTACGCAGATAACACGCGCAACGGGTGAATAACCCGGTTGCCGCGTGCTGCCCGCAAAAAATGTTCGATGTCATGTTGCATAGACACTAACGATAAAACACACACCCTCAATCTGGCGTTATCTGGAGCATAAAGAGCATGTTGATCAACAAGGCTTTTGCGGTGGCGGGTACCTGCGCGTTGGTTTTTCCATTGGCGGCATCTGCCGATTTTATTGCCGACAGTAAGGCCAGTGTAGAACTGCGCAACTTCTACTTTGATCGCGACTTTCGCAACGGCCCACCCACGGCCCAGCGTGACGCGGCAAAAGAATGGGCGCAGGGCATCATGATGCGCCTGGAGTCGGGGTATACCGCCGGCACCGTGGGCCTGGGCATCGACGCCGTTGGCATGCTCGGCCTCAAGCTTGACGGCGGTGATGGGGCCGGTGGCACGGGCCTGTTGCCGGCTGACCTGGGTTCGAAAGACGGCCGCGGCTCACAGGACGAATATTCCAAACTCGAACTCACCGCCAAGGCGAAAGTTTCGCAAACTGTTTTGAAAGTCGGCTCTCTCGCCTTCCGCACGCCCGTGGTATCGAGCAATGACACGCGCCTGTTGCCGTCGACTTTCGAAGGCGCGCTACTGACGTCCAGCGACATTGATCAGTGGGTCCTGCAAGGGGGCAAGCTGGAACAGATTAAATTCAACAGTTCCTCCAACTATCAGGACTTCACCGGTAACCGCATCGGCGGTGTCAGTGATGACTTCCGCTTTGCCGGTGGTACTTACAGTTTCAACAAAACCCTCAGCACAAGTTTGTTCTATGGCAACCTGGAAAATGTCTATCGGCAGTTCTTTGGCGGCGTCGTCTATGAAATTCCCCTCGCCGAACAACAGTCGCTGAAGTTCGATCTGCGCTATTCGAAGAGTACCGACGATGGTCACTTCCGCCCCCTCGATAACCGGGCAGCGAACGGGCTGGTTTCCTACACCCTGGGCGCCAACGTGTTCACGGCCGCCTATCAGCGCATGAGCGGAGACGATCCGTTCCCCTACATCGCCAACAGCGACCCCTACCTCGTCAACTTCGTACAGATCAACGATTTCGCCAACACCCAGGAGCGCTCATGGCAACTGCGCTATGACTACAACTTCGCCGCGCTAGGCATCCCCGGGCTCACCTTCATGACGCGTTATGTCAACGGCGACAATGCCCAGGTCGCAGGCAGTAACACGGGCAAAGAGTGGGAGCGCGATACCGACATCGGTTACGTGATCCAAAGTGGTTCATTGAAAAATCTCGGGGTCAAACTCAGGAATGCGACGGTTCGTTCGAACTTTGGCAATGACCTGGATGAGACCCGTCTGATCGTGAGTTACACGTTGGCGCTTTGGTAAAACCTTGTCCGTAGGCAAGCGATCCCCGTAGGAGCTGCCGAAGGCTCGGGCCGCGTTCGGACGATCTTTTGCTCTTGATCTTTTGCTCTGGACTCAATTGTCTGGGGCAAGATCGCAGCCTCGCTTCGCTCGACAGCTCCTACAGCAGATTACCGACACGGATCAGGGGAACTGAGCTGATAGAATGCCCTCCCTGATCCGCCAGACATCGCGCGCAATGAACCAAGCCTCCAAACCCTCCCCCCAAAACGTCGCCATCATCGGCGGCGGCCCTGCCGGCCTGATGGCGGCCGAGGTGTTGAGCCAGGCCGGGATACAGGTCGACCTGTACGACGGCATGCCCTCAGTGGGCAGAAAATTCCTACTGGCCGGTGTCGGCGGCATGAACATCACCCACTCGGAGGACTTCTCACCGTTCCTGTCCCGCTACGGCGAGCGCGCGCCCAATATCGCCCCGCTGCTGCGGGCATTCGGTGCGCAGGAGTTATGCGAATGGATTCACGGATTGGGCATCGATACCTTTGTCGGCAGTTCCGGACGAGTATTTCCGACCGACATGAAAGCCGCCCCGCTGCTGCGCGCTTGGCTCAAGCGGCTGCGCGATGCCGGCGTGGTGATCCACACCCGCCATCGCTGGCTTGGCTGGAACCCGGACGGCAGCTTGAAAATCGCCTCCCCCGACGGTGAAAAGGCGTTGCAGCCCAACGCGACGCTGCTGGCCCTGGGCGGTGGTAGTTGGTCACGCCTGGGTTCGGACGGTGCCTGGATGCTGCCCCTGGAACAGCGCGGCGTAGCCCTGGCGCCACTGCAGCCGAGCAATTGTGGATTCGACGTGCAGGCCTGGAGCGATCTGATGGTCAGCAAATTCGCCGGTGCCCCGCTGAAAAATGTCGCCATCGGCCTGAACGATGACAAGCCGCGCCTCGGCGAATGCGTGATCACCGCTACCGGTATCGAAGGCAGTCTGATCTATGCCCTGTCGGCGCCGATTCGCGAAGCCATCAACCAGCACGGTAGCGCGACGATCCATCTGGACCTGCTGCCGGGCCGGCCGCTGGACAAGATCCAGCAAGCGTTGAGCAAGCCTCGCGGTTCACGCTCGGTGGCCAAGCACCTGCACAGTCAATTGGGGATCGATGGGGTCAAGGCTGCGCTGTTGCGCGAGCAAACACCTGCCGATTGTTTCGCCGACCCGGCGCGGCTGGCCCAGGCAATCAAGGCCTTGCCCATCACCCTGGTAAAAACCCGCCCGCTGGACGAAGCCATCAGCAGTGCCGGTGGCGTGACCTTCCAAGCCCTCGACGAACGCCTGATGCTCAAGCAGATACCTGGCGTGTTCTGTGCCGGGGAAATGCTCGACTGGGAAGCACCGACCGGCGGCTATTTGCTCACGGCCTGCTTTGCCAGCGGCCGGGCGGCTGGCCTAGGGATGTTGGAATTCTTGAATGGTTGAATTCGTAGGAGCTGACGAGTGCAACGAGGCTGC
>NZ_JABWQV010000078.1 GCF_014268615.1 Pseudomonas tehranensis
ATCGCGGGCAAGCCTTGCTCCCACAGGACTTTCCTGAGCCTGATTCTTCTTCGATTGGCCTGCCCCCGTCGTGACACCCCGTCCCAAGCCTTCTACTATGGCGACTCTGTTTTCTCTGGAAGAACCTGGATGAGTAAGCCTGGCCAAACGGTGCTGGTCGCATTGCGCAGGATGATCGCCTCAGGCGAGCTGGCGGGTGGTGAGCGCTTGATGGAAATTCCCACGGCTGAGTTGTTCGGTGTTTCGCGAATGCCGGTGCGCATGGCGTTTCGTACCCTGGAGCAGGAAGGGCTGCTGGTGCGCTTCGGTGGTCGCGGATTCCAGGTGCGCTCGGTCAGTGCCGAGGAAATCGCCGGGGCCGTGGAAGTGCGTGGTGTGCTCGAAGGCCTGGCCGCGCGGCAAACGGCCGAGCGTGGCTTATCCGAAGAGGGGCGAGCGGCACTTGAACAGTGCCTGGTGCAGGGCGACGAACTGTTTGCCAAGGGCTATGTAACCGAGGACGACCTTGAGGTCTATCACGACTTGAACATGCGCTTTCATCAGGTGATCGTCGAGGGCAGCCATAACCCGGCGATTGCCGATGCCCTGGCGCGCAACGATCACCTGCCATTTGCCTCAGTCACCGCCCTGGCGGTGGATCGCCAGAACATGGCCGGCGAGTTTCGCCGCTTCAACTACGCCCACATGCAGCACCACTCAGTGTTCGATGCGCTGATCCATCGCCAGGGCGCCCGCGCCGAGGCAATCATGCGCGAACATGCCAATGCGACTTTGCGTTATGCCGAGGTGTTCGGCTCGACGTTGGCTGATGAGCGGATGAAGGTGATTGTTCGGTCGCAGTGAGCACGCATACGCCTGTGGGAGCAAAACTGTGCTCTCACAGGCTTTGGCCACTGCGTTTTGGGTCAGATATCCAACACCAGAAGTGGCGTCTTCGAGCGGGAGCAGCACGGCGTGAACTGGTCGTTGCAAGCCTGTTCAGCCTCGGTCAAAAACATGTCCCGGTGCTCCGGCACACCTTCCAGCACACGCGTCAGGCAGGTGCCACACACGCCCTGTTCGCAGGAAATCGGAATCTCGATGCCGTGACTTTCCAGCACCTGGACCACGCTTCGGTCGGCGGGTACTTCGAAGACCTGGCCGCTGCTGGCGACTTTCACCGAGAAGCTGCCATCCGCGCGGGTGTCGGTGGGCGCTGCGGCGAAATACTCGCGGTGCACACAGGTTTCCTGCCAGCCCAGGGCCCTGGCGGTATCGAGTACATGCTGCATAAAACCGCCGGGGCCGCACACATAAAGGTGCAGATTGTCACCAGGCGCGGCCAGCACTCGAGCGGCGTCCAGCATGGTCTCGGGTTCTTCATCAAAATGCAGGAACACTCGATCGGCATAGGGTGACCGGCGCAAGCGTTCGACAAACGCTGCCCGCTCCCTGGAGCGGGCGCAGTAATGCAGCTCGAACGCCGCACCGCTCTGGGCCAGCTGTTCGGCCATGCACAGGATTGGCGTGATCCCGATGCCTCCGGCAAACAGCAAGCTGCGTCGGGCCTCTGGGGCGAGGGGGAACAAGTTGCGCGGTTCACTGATCAGCAGGCGCGCGCCAGGCAGAATCTGTTCATGCAAATTGCGCGAACCGCCTCGAGACGCCACATCCTTGAGCACCCCGATGAGGTAGCGATGCCGTTCCTCGGGATGATTGCACAGCGAATACTGACGAATCATGCCGTTGGGTAGGTGTACGTCGATATGGGCACCGGCGGTGAACGCCGGTAAAGGCTGGCCGTCGACACTCGTCAGCTCGTAGCTGCAGATGTCTTGGGCTTCGTTGTGCCGCGCCGTGACCTGGACTTCAATCATGCTCGTTGCTCCCCCTGATGGGTGCTGGCAATCAATCCCGCTTGCGGCTCGCGCTCGCGGGCAATCAAACGGTCCAGCACCCGACGCGACTGCACGCCGCCGGCATCGATATTGAGCTTGAGCAGGCTGCGTTGTGGGTGATCCAGCAAGTTGCGTTGCTGACGCTCGAGCATCTCCAGGTCTTCGCTGAAAATCTTGCCCTGTCCCTCGCGAATGCTGGCGGTCAGCGCTTCGTCCTGCGGCTGGAAGTGTCGGGCCATGCCCCAGAAGTACCAGATGGATGTCTCGGTTTCCGGGGTAATGAAGTCCACCACGATGCTGGACGCCTTGAACTGCGGCGCGGCGTGATACCCGCCCTTGCCGGCATGGGCCACGCCAACTTCGATCAGCACATGGCTGGGCGGGGTGAAACGGCAGATCTGCCAGCGGTCCACCGGCACGTCGTCGGCCAGGTTGTTGCCCCGCAAGGCCATGCGCCAGAAAGGCGGGGCCATGATGTTTTCCATATGCCGGGCGGTGACCACTTCGTCACCTTCGACCGTGGTCACCGGCGGCGCCTCGTCGATTTCCTTCTGGCCGATGCTGGAGGCGTGCACGTAGGTTTCGTGAGTCAGGTCCATCAGGTTGTCGATCATCAGGCGGTAATCGCACTGGATATGGAACAGGCCGCCGCCGTAAGCCCACTCGTCACTTTCGGCCCATTCAAGATGATGAATCAGCGTCGGGTCAGCCAAGGCCTGGTCGCCGGGCCAGACCCAGATAAACCCATAGCGCTCCTGCACCGCAAAGGTCTTGTTGCATGGGAAACCCCGCACCCGTTGCCCCGGCATTTCCACAGTCTTGCCGTCGCCCCCCATCACCAGGCCGTGATAGCCGCACACCAGGTTACCGTTTTCGACATAGCCCAAAGAGAGCGGGGCGCCGCGGTGGGGGCAGAAATCTTCCACAGCGACAACTTGGCCTTCATGACCGCGGTAAAAAACCATTTTCTCACCGCATATCTGGCGGCCCAGCGGTTTGTCAGCGAGTTCATCAGGGGTGCAGGCGACATACCAGGTGTTCTTGGGGTACATGACGGATCTCCGTACGGACATTGTTGTGCTTATGGATCCATTAACTCTCTTAACTATTTCCGTTGTCAATATTTTTGGCGGCTTTGCTGACGGTTGGCGCCCTCTAATGGATCCATTTGTTTTCCTTCCTATGAAAAAAACTGCACAAATCTTCCAGACACCTCTGGCGCCAGCGGTTAACCTGCTCGGGCAGATACACAAAAACGGGACCGCCCATGACGCCGCGCAACTGGATCGATCTCAAGCAGGACGCCACGTCCGGCATCGAGACCGTGCGCGCGCATTTCGAGGGGCATGCCTACGATCCCCATTGGCACGACGCCTATCTGGTGGGCGTGACCGAGCAGGGCGTGCAGCAGTTCCATTGTCGCCGCCAGCAGCACAACAGCACGCCAGGCAAGGTGTTTCTGCTCGAGCCTGGCGAGTTGCATGACGGCAACGCGCCCCACGCCAGTGGTTTCACCTATCGCACGTTGTACCTCGAGCCACAGTGGCTGGAGCGCGAGTTGCGGTCGTTGTTCGACGTGGCTCCGGATAATGCACAGCTGGGATTTGCCGCCACCCTGGCTGACGATGCGCGGCTGGCGAGCGCCACGGCGCTGGCGTTCCAGAGCCTGCACCAGCAGGAGATCCGCATCGTCCGTCAGACGACCCTCGACGCCTTGCTGGCTAACCTGACCCAGCATCTGCACTGGCGTGCGCGGATCAATCCCGATCCGCGCTTGCCATTGGTGGCGCAGCAGGCCCGTGATTACCTGCACAGTCATCTGAGTGAAGACATCGGGCTGGATGACCTGGCACGGGTCACCGGGGTGGATCGTTTTCGCCTGACCCGCGCCTTCAAGGCTGCGTTCGGTCTCGCCCCCCATGCCTATCTGATCCAGTTGCGTCTGGCCCGGGCCCGGCGCTTGCTGGCCCGTGGCGAAAGCGCGGTGGCGGTGGCGGCGATACTCGGGTTTGCCGACCAGAGTCATTTGGGTCGCTGGTTCCAGCGTGCCTATCGCCTGAGCCCGGCGGACTACCGCAAGCGTTGCTCAAACGTTCCAGACTGAGCGCGGTTGGGTGGGGATGATCAGGCTACGATCATTCACCGAGATGTTGCTCCATGGACCAGTTGCTGCCGTTTGCCTTGTTCGCCTTTGTCGCCTCCATTACCCCGGGCCCGACCAATATCCTGGTGCTGAGCCACAGCTCGCGCTTTGGCCTGGCAACCACCTGGCCGATCATCCTCGGCGCCTGCGCCGCCGCAGCCTTGTTGGTGTTGTTGGTCGGCACGGGATTGGGGGATGTGCTGGCCCGTCATGCGACGATTCAGACGTTGCTGTCATGGGCTGGAATTGCCTGGCTGAGCTGGATGGCCTGGCAAATATTCAGCACGCCGGCCCAGGCCATTGACCCCGAGCGCCGCATTGAGGGCCCACGACTTGGCTTGACAGGGGCGGCCGCTTTGCAGTTGGTCAATCCCAAGACCTGGATGATGGCATTGGCGGTGGTCAGCGTTTTCGCCGGCACCGAGGCCGACCGCACCGTGCGGGTGCTCTGGCTGTCCCTGGCGTTCTTCGCGATTTCCATTCCGTGCATGACCGTGTGGGCCTATCTGGGCCTCGGTGCTGCCAGATTCTGCCGCAGCGCCGTGGCCATGGGCCGGTTCAATCGAGTCATGGCGGTGTTGTTGCTGATGTCGGCGTGGTTGACGTTGGTGGTCTGAGCCGCTGACGAGAGGGGCGAAGCGCCCACCCAAAGGCAGCGTTTCGCCACGCCTCGGTCTATCGCAGGTCAGCTTTGCAAGTACACCGCATGGGTATGGGTGTACTCGTACAAGCCGTGCTTGCCATCGGCTCCTCCCACCCCGGACTTACGCACGCCGGCATGGAAGCCCTGCATGGCTTCGAAGTTTTCGCGGTTGACGTAGGTCTCGCCAAAGTCCAGGCCACGAATGGCGTGCATGGCCCGGCTCAGGTCGCGGGTGTAGACCGAAGAGGTCAGGCCGTAGTCGCAGTCATTGGCCAGGGCGATGGCCTCGTCCAGGTCGTCAATGATCTGGATCGGCAGCACGGGACCGAAGATTTCCTCACGCATGATGTCCATCGAGGCGTTGCAACCGGCCAGGACTGTGGGTTGAAAGTGAAAGCCCTGGGGACGATCCGCCACGCGGCCGCCGCTGACCAGGCTGGCGCCTTGGCTGAGGGCGGTTCGCACCTTGCGTTCAACACTGTCCAGGCCCTGACGGTTGATCAGTGGACCCATTTCCACGTCGGCTTCGGCGATCGGGTCGCCGTAGCGGGTGGCGGACATCGCCGCGCTGATGCGTTCGATGAATTGATCGGCGACCTTGCGCTCAACGTAGACACGTTCGGCACAGTTGCAGACTTGCCCGGTATTGATAATCCGTGAGTCGCGAATGGCTTTCACCGCCAGCGCCAGATCGGCGTCCGCCAGCACTATGGCCGGGGCCTTGCCGCCCAGTTCCAGGTTGAGTTTGGTAATGTTCGGTGCCGCCGCCATCATGATCCGTGAGCCGGTGTCGACGCTGCCGGTGAAGCTGATCATGTCCACGCCTTGGTGAGCGCTCAAGGCTGCGCCGACCTGGCCGTCGCCGCATACAACATTGAACACGCCGGGTGGCAGGTCGGTTTCGGCCACCAGTCGGGCAAATTCGAAGCAGTTGTTCGGGGTTTCTTCGCTGGGCTTGATGACGATGGTGTTGCCGGTCAACAACGCCGGGGCCATCTTGCGAGCGATCAGGAAGAACGGAAAGTTCCACGGCAGGATCCCGGCCACCACGCCCAGGGGCTTGCGGAACAGAAAGATGTTTTCACCGGGCCGGTCGCTGGTGATGATCTCGCCTTCGATGCGTCGGGCCCATTCGGCCATATAGTCGAGGTAGTCAGCGGTGAAATTCACCTCCACCTCGGCCAGGGCGCTGATCTTGCCTTGCTCCAGGGTGATGGTGCGTGCCAGGTGGGTGACGTTTTCCCGCAGTTTGGCGGCGATGCGGCGCAGGTGTCCGGCGCGTTCGATAGCCGGTTTGGCCGCCCAGTCTTTCTGCGCGGCGCGGGCGGCAGCCAGGGCCTGATCGACGTTGGCGGCGCTGGAAGCCGGAACCCGGGACAGCAAAGCGCCGGTTGCGGGGTTGAACACCTCCAGGTGCGCCTCGCTGTGGGTGAACTGGCCGTTGATGAAATTCTGGAATACAGGAATGGATGACATGGCGGTGTCCTTCAATAAGTGCGCGACGGTGCTTGAACGGCGGCGGGTTCACGGTAGCGGGCGAGGGTGGCAATGGCACTCTGGCGCAGCAGGCTGATGTCGATGGCCACGGCAATGAACTGGCAGCCCCAGCCCTGATAACGGCGGGCGTCTTCTTCGTTGGGCGCGAGGATGCCGCAGGCCTTGCCGGCGGCGAGGGTGGCGTTCACGGCGTATTGGATGCGCGCCTGGACCTCGGGGTGGCCAGGATTGCCTGCATGACCAAGGCCGATGGACAGGTCGGCGGGGCCGATGAACACCGCGTCCACACCCTCGACCGCGGCGATGGCTTCGACGTTTTCCACCCCAGTGCGTGACTCCACCTGGACGATCAGGCACAGCTCTTGATGGGCTGTGGTGAGGTAGTTGGCGACGCCGTCCCAGCGGGTCGCGCGGGTCAGGCCACCGCCCACACCACGAATGCCGTGGGGTGGATAACGCATGGCGCGCACCAGGGCCTGAGCCTGTTCAGCGGTCTCGACCATGGGAATCATCAGGGTTTGGGCGCCGACGTCCAACAGTTGCTTGATCAGGTTGGCATCGCCGGTCACCGCTCGCACCACTGGCGCGGTGGCATAGGGCGCCACGGCCTGGAGCTGGTTGAGCACGCTGGGCACGCTGTTGGGGGCGTGTTCGCCGTCGATCAGCATCCAGTCGTAACCGGTGCCGGCGACGATTTCGGCGGCGTAACCGCTGGTGAAGCCGGCCCAGATGCCGTACTGCGTATGCTTGGCGGTGAGCGCGGCCTTGAAGGCGTTGTGAGGCATGTTCATGGTGGGCTCCTCTAGCGGTGATAAGGCCGGTGCAGTTGGCACTCAGGATTCAGCGCCACGCCGAAGCCGGGCTGGTCGAGGACCGACAGGCGCATGCGGCCTTGCACCGGTACCGGCTCGCCCAGCAATTGCGGGTGGAACATCGGCACCACTTCATCCGCCTGGGGCGCCATCATCAGGAATTCGGCGAACGGACTGTTATGCCGGGTGGCGACGAAGTGATAGCTGTAGACCGAGGAACCGTGGGGGATGACCAGTGCGTTATGGGCATCGGCCAGGGCCGAGATTTTCACCAGTTCGGTGAGGCCGCCGCACCAGCCGACGTCCGGCTGGATGATGTCGCAGCAGCCCATTTCCAGCAGCATGCGAAAGCCCCAACGGGTGGCTTCGTGCTCGCCGGTGGTTACCAGCATGCCCTTGGGTACATTGTTGCGCAGCGCCGCGTAGCCCCAATAATCGTCGGGTGGCAGAGCCTCTTCGATCCATTTCAAGCCATGCTCATGGGCGCCGACCGCAAGTCTGGTGGCGTAGTTGAGGTCCAGGCTCATCCAGCAATCGAGCATCAACCAGAAGTCCGGACCGACCCGTTCGCGCATCGTCGCCAGTGCCTCGAGATTCTTGCGCAGGCCTTCCTCGCCTTCGGCCGGGCCGTGATGCAAAGGCATCTTGCCGCCGATGAAACCCATTTTCTGCGCCAGGTCGGGGCGGGCGCCGGTGGCGTAGAACTGCAACTCATCGCGCACCGCGCCGCCGAGCAGTTGATGCACCGGTTCCTGGCGGATCTTGCCCAGCAAGTCCCAGAGCGCCAGATCCACACCAGAAATCGTGTTGATCACCAGGCCTTTGCGACCGTAGTAGAGCGTCGATTGGTACATCTGGTCCCAGATCTTTTCGATGTCGGTGACCCGGGCACCTTCGACGAATCGCGCCAGATGCTTCTCTACGATGTAGGCCGCCGGTTCGCCGCCGGTGGTCACGGCAAAACCGACCGTGCCGTCGCTGGCCTCGATCTCTACCACCAGGGTGCCAAGCACGTTGATACCGAAGCTGCGGCGGCTCTGCCGGTACTGTGGGTATTTGCTCATCGGCGTGGCGATGTGATCGTCGATCCAGTGGCCGTCCGCCTGATCGTGATAATCCGCGCCGCCGCCTCGCAGGACGAAGGCGCGAACGTGTTTGATTGTGGGGATACCCATGGTGCAGCTCCTTGAGTTAAACCGTGGCCGGTGTGTTCGAAGCGCGTTGGCCGGGGGAGTGGATGCCCAGTACCAGCAACGCGGCGATGACGGTGGTGGCGGCGAGCAAATAAAGGCCGGCCGCGGGGGAATGAAAGGCGCCTTCGGCCCAGTTCTTCAGCACCGGGGCAATGAAACCGCCGAGTGCGCCGAAGGAGTTGATCAACGCGATACCTGCCGCAGCGGCACTGCCAGCCAGGTAACTGGAGGGAAAGGTCCAGAACACCGGCTGCACGGCGATGAAACCGGAAGCGGCAAAACAGAGGGCGATGATGCCCAGCAGCGGGCTGGAAACGCTCACCGAGCAGGCGATCCCGGCGGCGGCCATCAACAGGGTCAACGCAGCCGTGCGGCGACGCTGGCCAGTGCGGTCGCTGTAACCGGGAATCAGGTAGGCCGCGCACAGCGCACAAACCCACGGAATGGCCGTGACCAGGCCCACCATCAAGCCAACCTTGCTGCCCAGCAACCCGCCCACTTGGGTCGGCAGGTAAAACACCACGCCGTAGACGCTGGCCTGGATCAGCAGGTAGATCAGGCACAGGTACAGCACCGAAGGCTGGCACAACACGCTGAGCAGGCTGCGGCCATGGGATTGTTTGTGCTGGTCCTCGGCATCAAGCAGCTCCTGGACCTGGCGGCGCTCTTCAACCGTCAGCCATTTCGCGTCGGCGGGGCGGTTGTCCAGGTACCAGTAGGCCCATACGCCCACTGCCGAAGCCATCAGGCCTTCTACGGCGAACAGCCATTGCCAGCCGTGAACACCGGCGAAACCGTCCAGTTCCAACAGCAGGCCTGATAGCGGGCTGCCGAATATGAACGCCAGTGGTGCACCGAAATAAAAGAAGCCCATGGCCTTGCCCCGGGCCGCCGAGGGGAACCAGTAGGTGAGGTAGAGAATCACGCCGGGGAAGAACCCGGCTTCGGCCACGCCTAGCAGGAAGCGCAGCACATAGAAACTGGTTTCGTTGTGGGCAAAGACCATCGCCGCCGACACCAGGCCCCAGGTGACCATGATCCGGCACATCCACAGCTTCGCGCCGACGCGGTGAAGGATCAGGTTGCTGGGCACTTCCAGCAACGCGTAACCGGCAAAGAACACGCCGGCACCAAATGCGAATGCGGCGTCGCCGATACCGGTGTCGGCCTGGAAGGCTTGCTTGGCGAAGCCAACGTTGGCGCGGTCGAGAAAAGCCATGATGTACATCAGCAGCAGGAAGGGCAGCAGGCGCCAGGAAATCTTGGCCAGCACAGACACAGGAAGAGTCTTCATCGCGGGAGTCCTTTAGCAGGTATTTGTTCTTATGGGCTGGACTGTACGGCGGGCGATTGATGCGTTACAAATCGAATCTCGCTAACAATCGATACCTTGAAGGTATCGGTAATCAGAGGCCTATCAATGACTCATCCTGTATTGTCGCGCAGTCTGTTCAACCGCCTGCGCTACAAGCACTTGCACATGCTGGTGGCCTTAAGCGCCAGCCAGAACCTGCACCGGGCGTCCCAGAGCCTGAACATGTCGCAACCGGCGGCGACCCGGATGCTGCACGAGATCGAGGACATGTTCGGTTGCGACCTGTTCGAGCGACTGCCCCGGGGCATGCGTCCGACTGCCCTGGGCCAGGAGCTGATTCGCTTCGCCGAGTTGGCTCTCAGCGGCCTGGACCGCTGCGCTGAAGACCTGCTGGCCCGGCAGCAAGGCGGTTACGGTTACCTGTCCATCGGCACCATCATGGGAGCAGCGCCGGACCTGGTCATGGACTCCATTGCCCGGATCAAGGCGCTCAATCCGCAGCTGCGGATCCGCATCATGGGCGACACCAGCGACCAGGTGATCCAGTTGCTGGAGCAAGGCCGCATTGACCTGGCCATCGCCCGGCGCAACGCCGCCACCGACAGCGAGCACTACGACTTCGAACCACTGGGCAATGAGCGACTGCTGGTGGTGGTTCACGCCGGCCATCCCCTGGCCCGGCGCAAAAAACTGGACCTGGCCGAACTGGTCAGCGACTGGCCGTGGATCCTGCAGCCGGAAACCAGCCCGGCGCGCATCGGCCTCGATCAAGCGCTGCAACGTCTTGCACTGCCGACGCCCGCAGACATCATCGAATGCAGCTCGGTGTATTCCATGCAACAGCTGATTCAACTGACCGACGCGATCATGGTGCTCTCGGAAACCGCCTTGCGCGATTACCTGAAAATGGGCTTGGTGGTAGCGCTGCCGGTGGCGCTGGACGTGCAAATGGCGCCGTTTGGCTTGTTGCGGCGCAAGGGGGAGCCGGTGAACCGGGAGCTGGGGTTGTTCATTGATCTGCTGCGCACGCAGGCCGCGGCGGGAAGGTAGCGCCGAAGCGCTTGCTGCGCTGACGCCAGCAACCCCTTGCAACGGTTGCGCGGTTTCAAAAAACGATCGGTTTGGAGAGCATCGACCACGTCAACGTATTCAATCGCCCCCAAGGAAGGAGGTCCAACATGTCCACACTCGAGACCCATGTCGAGTTTATCCGCGCCAGGCTGCCCGTCTGGTTGAAACGCGCTTCGCGGGCCCATCAGAAACGTTTCAAGGTCCTCACCCAGCAATTGCAGCGCGACAGTGACACCCTCAATGCGCTGATGATCGACTTGCCAGCCCCCGATACCTTTACGCGCGACCTGCTGCAGGCTCAGCCGCAGGTACAAGCCTGGGGGGCGATGAATGGCACGGGCGGGGTCGCGGGTGCGGTACGTCGGGCCCGGGTCAAGCGCGATCCCTTCGGTGCCTCGCTGTCGGTGGTCGAAGCGGCCATGCGCAATTACCCTCCCGCCGATGCGACCGTCGGCAGCGAGTTCGATAAGAAAGGCGAGCTATTCATCAAGGGCAAGCCTGGAGAGTTCAGCCGTTGGGGGGCGCCGTCAGCCACGGCGGCGCTGCCCACGACCCCGGCCAGCTTCGCGCGGCTTTGTCGACAGGTAGATGTGGGCGGGGCTTATCAGCGCTTGCTTGAACAACGGCTGCCGCGTATCGGCAGAGAGGTTCCCGCCGTCGCCAAGGCCTATAGGGCTTACGCGCGTAGCCAGCTCGCCTATGACGCCTACGAGGCGAAGCTGGATGGACGCCTGGACGAAACGGGTGAGCGATTGCTGGCTTATGTCGGGGTGCAGCTTGAAGATCGACTCGTGGCGCCTCTGGCTTGTGAGGTCAAGGCGCTGGAGGTGCTGTCGGCGCCGCTGTTCGGCGCTCGGGTGTATTGGGGCCTGGCAGCAGATGCCAAAGGCGTGCGCCCGGTGGTCTTGCACCTGCCCCATGATGTGGTGGCGCCCATCAAGCAATTTCCCAGCTTGCAGGCCATGGCCGCTCAGTTGACCGAGCGGATGCGCAAACGCAGTTACCGCCAGAGCCTGATGCGTTACCTTCCGATGCGCTTGCAGGCCCGGCTAGGCGAAGCCCTGCATGATCAGGTGGAGTGGGAGGTAAAGGACAACCTCAATCTCTTTCAGGAAATCCACGCTCGCATTACCGGCTGGCGAGAGGGCGAGCTGGGTGAGGATGGCAACCCCCGACGCATTCGGGTGCCAGCGCCCCACGTGCCCTGGAATCTTAGCGATGTGCGCGAAAATCACTGGGACGATCGCTATCACGAATGGCGCACCCACACCCTGGCCAATGCCTCGGCGCTGATGGTCCCAACCAAGAATCAAGACTGGCAGGCGCTCCTGGCTCGCTTCGAGTATTGGGAAAGCCTCGTCGAGCGCTCGTTGATGCTGGCCGTCAGCTTCATCCCGTTTTGCGCACCGATTGGAATGGCCGCAGCGGCGGTGGGCGGGGTGCGCCTGGTGTATGAGTTCTTCGAAGGTATCCAGGCGTTCAACGAGGGTCATGCGCAAGAAGGCATCGATCACATTTTCAACGTCTTGTTCGGCGTCGCTCAAGGCGCCTACCTTGGGTTTATCGGCGGGGCAGTTGAACCCATGCCGATGCAGGACGGTACGACGCGCCTGTGGAATGGCGATGTCACGCCGTTCCAGGCCCGGCGCCGGCCCCCCATGGAGGCCGAGCAGGATGCCTGGGGCGTCTGGCGCACGACGGACCAGGCATGGGTGCAGGTTGAGGGCCGTTACTTCGAGGTGCAAGGGAGCGCCGATGCCTTGGGTTTGCGCCTGCCCGCCGGGCATCGAGGCGTGACGCCTTTGCTGGAATGGAGCCGCGCCCGTGGCTGGCGCTGGGCGCACCGTAACCCGTTGCAGCGCAGCAACCTGGAACTGTTGCGCGACTTTGCCGAAACGCCAGGCGAGCTGGACGACAATACGATCCTTGCCCTGCAGCGGCAGGTGGGTATCAGCGAGGCGCACCTGCGTTATCTGCAAGTGGAAGGACAGCCGCTGCCGGCGCTATTTGCCGACGCTCTGAGTGAAGCGCGCAATTGGCAAAAGGTGCAGCAGACCATCGGGCGTCTGCGCCGCGATGAAGCGCCTGGGCATGTGCCTGTTCAAATCACGCAAGCCCTCGTGGATCTGCCGGGTTGGCCAAAGGACTTGATGTTGCGCTACCACGACGGCGGACAGACCCACTTGGTAGGCGACACAGCCGCCTCGCGCGCTCTCGACGTGCACGATGCAGACCTGGCGCAAGACGCCTGGGCGGATCGCATCCTGGCTGGGCTGAGCGTGGATGAACAGCGCACACTGCTGGGGCAAAGCTCCCTGGGCCTGCGCCCGGTGGAGCGCAGTCGGTTATTGGCCAGGCGCTGGTCCGATTACCTGGAACGCCATGGGACGCAAGTAAGCGCTGCCATGGTCCGGCCCGCAGGGCTCGATCCGCTGGCTGTTCCCGTGGCGCGTGCCTTCTCAGGCTTACCGGAGTCCATGGCTAACGAACTGGCCAATCTGGCTCAAGGCCAGGACCGGTTGCGCCTGCTTAAAGGCCGGGTTATCGGGCGCCTGGGCAAGCAATGTGTAGAAGCCCTGAGCGAGTTGCGCCTGACCCGTGCCTTGCGCGCCCTGGAGCGTGGCGAAAGCAGTGCCGACCGGGATGGCATCGTCATGGGGCTGCTTGGCAGTATCACGCGCTTGCGCGGTCGACTGCACTTGCGTCTGTTGTCGCCCGAGCAGCTGCACCTGCTCACGGTGGGAGAAAAGGGGCCTTTGAAAGTCATTCGCCAGGAAGGCTGGCAATACCAGCCTTTTGACGAAGAGGGCAGTGAACTGGCCGGGCCTTCGAACCTGGAGCAAGCGCTGCTCAGGGCCATGCCGGACGAGGCGCGCAAAGCCTTGGGCCTGAATATCTGGGACGCGGAGAAGCTGCGCCAGGAACTGCTGGAGATGGCCTTGGGTGACCGCCAGAGCCTGCGCGCTTACTTGCGACTCAAGCGCTTGGACAGCGACGGGTCGGCCCCGCAATGGTTGAACAAGGCCTTCGGTTATCCTCTAAGCGGGCGTGGCAGGCTTCCCTTGCAGCGCTGGCATGGCAGTCTGCAAAGGCGTCTTGAGCGGTTGTATCCCCACTCTGCCGGAGAGGCCCTCGCGGAACTGCAACGAAGCCTGACCGACCAGGCCGGGCGCGAAGGCATCAGCCTGGACGATCTGGTCACTCGGTTGACCCAGGAATGGGCGACGCTGGATGAAGGGCTGCGCCAGTGGGAGGTGCACGAAGGTATTCATCATCCTGTCGAGAGCCAGTATCACCGCGAGGACCTGATTGCTCTGCGCAAGGAGGTGGCGAAGGAAATCCGTCGAGCCTGGCGGCGTGAACCCGATCCGACCAGGGAAGACAGCGAGTTGATTCTGCGTCTGTCAGGGTGGCACATCGGCCGGCTTCCGCCGCTGAGCGCGCGTTTCGAGCACATTGAGGAACTGATGCTGGCTCATATGGGCTTGAATGAGGACCCCTCGGATTTTCTGCGGCTGTTCCCCAATGTCGATACGTTGCGCCTGCACGACAACAACCTCACCGCCGTGCCCGTGGCCACCGGCGAGTTTCGCCACTTGCTGGAACTGTCATTGGGCAAGAACCCGCTCAATATGGATGCGAACGTATTCGCGCCCTTGCTCGGGGCCGATCGCGCGCCCCTTCTAGAAGAACTCAACCTGTCCGGGGTGAGCGGCGGGGCGGTGGGCAGTGCCGACAGGGTGACGGCCATCGGCCGTCTGGGTGAGTTACCTTCACTGCATGAACTGGTATGGTCCGACAACGTGCATTTCACCCCCGAAGAGCTACAGACCATTACCGCGCTACCGGGGTTGCAGAGGCTGGATCTGGCCCGCTGTGGCTTGCGGCTGGATCAGCAGGGCAGTGCCTTTCTGCGCACCGCCACGGGCTTGAAGGAGCTGCGTCTGAGCGGCAACAACTGCCGCGAATTACCTGATTTACCTGAACTTGCGGCCCTGGAATCGCTGGAACTGGCCAATGCGAAGCTCGATCGGGTGCCGGCGCTGGCATTAACCCTGATATCCCGGCCTTCATCCGAACCCCTCTTCGTCGACCTCAAGGGCAACCACATCACTGACATCCAGGGTGATCTGATTCCCGCGCTTGGCAGCATGCCGACGAGCAACACACTTGGGTTGTGGCTCGAAGACAATCCGCTGCCCAGTAGCCAGATCCGGATCCTGCGCGCACTGGACCCACAGTCCTTTCGCTATACCGTCGACGATTGGCTGGAGACCTTCACAGGACTGCAACGGGCGTTGGAAGTGGCTCGCGACGATGCCGGAGGGCGACGGTTCATCGACTGGTTCTGCGCGGCCATCAGTGACGTCGATGCTGACACGCCGGGCGGGCTCGCCCTTGGGGATCGCCAAAGGGCTGCCGGTATTTTGCAGTATTACACCGGCTATCCGGACATCTATGCCGACCTCTCGGCCCGGATTACCGACTTCAACCAGCAACTGGGACAGTTGCGCATGCGCTTGCAAGGGCGGGTCATGGACCCGCAAACGCCGGATGTCGCCGAACTGGAGTTGCACTTTCTCATGTTCCAATCGGTTCAGCGCGCGCGTCTCGAATCGCAAGGCGAGCCTTTTGCAAGCTTCATCGGCAACCACTACGACTATTGGAACCGGGTGCTGAGCAGCCGCATTCCCGAGGTTTCCCAGCGCCGTGCGGCGATGACCCGGGAGGGTTTCATCAATTGGCTCTGCGAAGCCCAGGACACTTTCAACAGCAATGATCAAACGCCCCGGGTAGGGGAATTGGCCTGGCGGCCCTACCTGGGGTTGATGTCCCGCGAATGGGGCGACGGTCTGGCAATCTGGGATACGGTGGAGGATAACCTGGTGGACGCCTTCAGCGAGCCTGTGGATCCGTCCCAGTGGCCGCAGGTGTTGCGCGACAACCTGATGCAACCGGACACTGATCTGCCCAGTGCTCTGGAGTCAGCCATGGAACCCGAAGGGATCGTGTGGCACCGCGTGAGGCTCGAAGCGGTGGCGGATGTGGCCTGGAATGCAGGCACGCCGGTGATGCTCACTGAAGACCAGTTGCGCCGCACCATGGCCATCTACCGTTCGGTCAAAAGCCGGGAAGTCGAGGCCATGGTACGGCGGATCACCTCGAGCATGGTCACCTCCTGGTGGTCGTCGCGTCCGCAGTAGCCTGAGCGTTGGTAAACACCAACGCCTTCAGGCCACATTCCCCGTCGGTGTCGGGAAACTCCGGCGGATTGGCCAGGCGTTCCACGAATTTCAGGCCTGGCGCTTCACGGGTGACACCGTCGATAAGAAAGTCCGGGCCGGTGGCCGGGTCGTTGCTGCAGGCCAGGACCGTGCCACCGGCGCTGAGCAGTTCCGGCAGGCGCCGCAGTACCCGCTGATAGTCTTTGGTCAGCAGGAAACTGCCTTTCTGAAAGGTGGGCGGATCGATGATGACCAGGTCGTAGGGGCCACTGTTGATCACCTTGCCCCAGGACTTGAACAAGTCGTGGCCAAGGAAACGTACCTGACTCAGGTCGTGGCCGTTGATGCGATGATTGTCGCGGCCACGGCTCAGGGCCGCGCGCGACATGTCCAGGTTGACCACATGCTGCGCACCGCCGGCGATGGCGGCCACCGAAAAACCGCAGGTGTAGGCGAACAGATTCAGTACTCGCTTGCCGCTGGCGTTGGCTCGAACCCAGTCGCGGCCGTAGCGCATATCGAGAAAAAGCCCGTTGTTCTGCTTCTTGCCCAGGTCGATCCGGTAACGCAAGCCGCCTTCGATCAGCGTCCATTCTTCGACCGGTTCGCCCACCAGCCACTGGGTAGTGCTGTCGGGAAGATAACGGTGCTGCACGGCCAGCGTATGGGCCGTGCTGTGGCGCCAGGCCGGTGTGGCCGTGAGGGCGAGCAGCATGGACATCAGATCGTCCAACTGCGCAGGCCCAGGCGCCTTGAACAACGAAACCAGCACCACCCCTTGCAGCCAGTCGACGGTGATCTGCTCCAGCCCCGGCCAGCAGCGACCGCGGCCATGGAACAGGCGCCGGGTTTCTTCCGGCACCGAGGTCAGGGCCGTCAGTAAATGGGTCTGCAGGGTTTGAAGGGCTTCAGGGTTCATCGCAAAGGCCAGCAATTCGAAGGGCCGGCATTTTAACCACCCAGTGACCTTGTGGCGAGGGAGCAAACGCCCTCGCCACAAGCGCGCGGCCTAGCCATCACTGGTCGCAAGAATACTGGCAACCTGTTGCGGTTGACAGTTGAGGTAGGCCGAACGCTTGAGCCAGCTTGGGTCCGGGTACCAGGAAAACATGAATTGCCCGTCTTTAAGTTTGTCGATCACCTTGCGCGCCACTTGCGGGCGGACGGCTGGGCAGCCCAGGCTGCGGCCGATGCGCCCCTGACGCACGCTCCACAGCGGGTTCACATAATCGGCGGCGTGGATCACGATCGCGCGATCGCGGGCCAGGTCATTGAAGCCCGGCTCCAGACCATCCATGCGCAACGAGTATCCATGGGCGCCCTGATAACTTTCCTGAGTGCGAAACAGCCCCAGGCTCGACTGGAAACTGCCCAGACGATTGGAGAACTGTGTGGCGAAGTTTTCCCCGGATTTTTGCCCGTGGGCCACCAAGTCGCGCAATACCAGCTTCTTCTGGCGCAGGTCGAAGATCCACAGGCGCCGGGCCGTGGAGGGTTGCGAGTAGTCGATGACCGCCAGGTGACGGGCTGGGCGAGCGCCGTTGGCGACAGCGCATTGCATGGCGCTCAAGGCACTTTTAAGCGCCTGGGGATTGAGTTCCGGCGCTGCGTGGGTGAGGCTGTTGTAAAGCGGCTGAGAATTTCCTTTGTCGGCCAGCGCCGGGCTGCACATGACGCCAAGGCCGGTGATGACCAGGCAGAGTCGGCGCAAGAGGCTGGCTGAAGATGGAAAATTCCCACGGTGGTGTTCGTTTGCGGCATCCCGTCCGATTTGGTTTGTTTGCATGATGGCGGGTCGTACCTGTCGCAAAGTTGACCGTCAACGGGACGGCCATGGATTGGAGTAAAGCAGTTGTTCAAAAAGTCCGCATGTTACCTGAGCCTTTTGTTGCTCACTGCGCCATTGGTCGCTACAGCCGAGCAAAGCGATCCGGCCCTGGTGCAAACCACCTTGGCCCAGCTGTCGGTCAACTGTCCCGAGCTGGCCGCAGCCGTCGACTTTCCGACGATGATGAGTTTGCAGGCGTTCTACGAGCAAAACGCAGGCCAGGACGTCTGGTCGGACGATGAGCGGCGGATGGCGTTGCAGGCACAGTTGCAGCAACTGGCCGACGACGGACTGGACCCGGCACGCTACAGCTTGCCCGCAGAAGAAACCGCCCAAAACGCCCATTGTGTAGACATCGCCATCAGTCAGCGCTACTTGCAAGCGCTGTATGAGCTGCGTTTCGGCTACCTGCCCCAGGACCGTTTGGAGCCGGTGTGGAAGGCCGACCCGCTGCCGCAGGATCGCCAGGCCGTAGTGCTGGCCATCGCCGGGCTGGGGCTGCAGGACCTGAATGAAGCTTTTGAACAGGCCCGACCGCGCCTGGCGCTGTATCGCAACTTGCGTGAACTTTACGCCCGGCAACGGCAACTACCCTTGCCCGAATGGCAACCGGTGCCTGGCGGCCCGTTGTTGCACCCGGACAAGCGCGACGCCCGCGTGCCGGCCCTGGCCCAGCGATTGTTCAGCGAAGGCTATTTCAGCGCACCCCCCGTGATCATCGACGATCACTACAACCCCGACCTGGTGGCGGCGATGAAAAGCTTCCAGCTTCATCATTCGCTGCAAGCCGATGGAGTGGTGGGGCCCTGGACGGTGACGGAGCTGAACATCAGCCCGTTCATGCGGCGCGAGCAGTTGCGCGTCAATCTGGAGCGCATGCGCTGGCTGGCTCGGGACCTGGAGGCGGACAGCGTACTGGTCAATGTGGCGGCGGCCCGGTTGACGGTCTACCAGGACGGCGCACCGGTCTGGCAAACCCGCACCCAAGTGGGCCGCGCGGACCGGGAAACACCCCTGCTCAAGTCCCGGGTGACACGACTGACCCTCAACCCGACCTGGACCATCCCCCCGACCATCATGCGCGAAGACAAACTGCCTGAGATTCGTCGCGACCCCGAGTTCTTGAGTCGACACAACTTGAGGGTGATCGATCGCGATGGCTTGCCGTTACTGGCCCAGGACATCGATTGGGAGCATCCCGGCGGCCTCATGCTGCGCCAGGACCCCGGTCCACAAAACCCACTGGGTAAAATGGCGATCCGCTTTCCCAACCCGTTTTCCGTGTACCTGCATGACACGCCAAGCCAGTCACTGTTCAGCAAGGAACCGCGGGCGTTCAGTTCGGGGTGCGTGCGAGTCGAACAGGCCATGCAGTTGCGCGACTGGCTGGTGAGCCCGGCTGAACGTCTGCGCACCGACACGCTGCTGGCCAGCGGGCTGACTCATGAGTTCAGGTTGGCCAGGCCGGTGCCGATTCTGTTGGGCTACTGGACAGTGCAAGCCGACGGCCAGGGACAGGCAGTGTACATCCCGGATATCTACAAGCGTGATCAGGTCCTCTCTGCCGCCAAGGGCAGCGTGCTCTGATGGCGGTCAGGCGCACTCGGTGCTTGCTTGAACCGGTGCAGTCTCGTCGCGAACCTGGAACAACTGCCGGCCAATGGCATAGGCAGCGTCCAGGTGAAGCGCCGGTTCGAGGGTTTCCGATTCGAGCAAACGCTTGGAACTGACCACCCGGGCGCCGCAGTAATCAAAGATACCGTGGTCGATTTGCGCGGTCATCGCCTGGCCATAACCGTGGCGCTGGAACGTACCTTCATCAGCCCCGCCCACGGCCACCAGATGCACCTGCAAACGCTGCAATTTTTTGATAAAGGGTTTATCGAGGCTGAAATCGAACGCCCAGCCGTTGGAAAACACCCGGTCGATCCACCCCTTGAGCAAGGCTGGCATCGACCACCAGTAAATGGGATACACCAGCACCAGCGCATCTGCGCGGTCGATTCTGGCTTGTTCGGCCAAAACGTCCATGGGCGGTGAGGCTTCGCGGTGGTGTACCGCATGATCGGCGAAACTGAACCGCGGATCGAAGCCTTCGGCGGCCAGGTCGGCGATCTCGAACGTATCGGCGGGATTGGCTTGGGTCAGGCCTTGGGCGATTTTTTTGGCGAGGCCGTGGGTAAGGGAGTGGGAATCGTGGTGAGCGACAACGATGAGTGCGTGCATGGCAAAACTCCTCATGGCAATAACCGGTATCAAGCAGGTATGCTTGGTTAAGTTACCTTTAGTAAGTTACGGTTGGTAAAGTTAGCATGTCAAGCCTTGATGAAAATTCGCGATCTTCTGCTGCTCCCCGTCGACGCTTGTCTCGCGAGGATCGGCAACGGCAGCTGTTGGATGTCGCCTGGCGGCTGGTGCGAGAGGAGGGCAGCGAAGCGCTGACCCTGGCCCGGCTCGCCGAACAGGCGGGGGTCACCAAACCCATCGTGTATGACCACTTCACCACTCGGCCCGGGCTGTTGGCGGCGCTCTATCAGGATTTCGATGCCCGACAGACAGCGCTCATGGACGCCGCCCTGGAAGCGAGCGAGTCGACACTGCAAAGCCGCGCCGAGGTGATTGCTTCTTCGTTTGTCGAATGCGTCCTGCTGCAAGGCCGGGAGATCCCGGGGGTCATTGCAGCGCTGACAAGTTCGCCAGAACTGGAGCGCATCAAACGCGAATATGAGGCGATTTTCCTGGCCAAGTGCCGAGCCGTCCTGGAACCGTTCGCCGGTACACGGGCCCTCACCCAGGCGAGTCTGCGGGCGATGCTGGGTGCGGCAGAAGCCCTGTCCAATGCCGCTGCCACCGGGGAAGTCAGCGCCGACGAGGCCAAACAAGAACTCTTTGTGACCATCGTGGCGATGGTGGACAGAACCGCCCGCATCTGCGCGACCTGAACCTCCCCCATCGCGAGCAGGCTCACTCCCACAATGGCCCGAGCCACTCTGTGGGAGCGAGCCTGCTCGCGATGGC
>NZ_JABWQV010000079.1 GCF_014268615.1 Pseudomonas tehranensis
CTGCGACGACGATCCAGAGGGCGTTGATCGCCTCCCCCCGACGCAATGCCACGACGCCCAGGGCGCTCGCTCCCAAGACGGCCAGCAGTAGCCAGGGTATGTGGCGCAGCAGGCTATTATTATTTGTCATTTTTATATTCCGGCCAGGGTGGACAAGAAAGACAGCCATCGGAGTTTAGCGCTAACGAGAACAAAGGCCACCCCCCGACATTCGTCTGCCACCAGCCCAACGGTGACGACGGCGCGCCAGTTGGGTCTATAGTCAATCAATCTCCAGAAAGGAAGACGTAATGAGCGAACGCCGCCGCTTCGTACGAATCGAGTTCCATGCCCGGACCGAGTTGAGTCAGGGCGAGGGTGCGGAAAAACTGACTTGGCCGGTCGAACTGCTGGACCTGTCCCTCAAGGGCCTGCTGATTAAAAAGCCCGAGCCCTGGCTTGGCAATCCCGCAGAGACTTTCGTCGCTGACATTCATCTGAGCAATGAGGTGGAAGTGCGGATGGAGGTTCGGTTAACCCACGACGACCACGGTCACCTGGGCTTTGTCTGCGAGCATATCGACTTGGACTCCATCGCCCATCTGCGCCGGCTGGTGGAGTTGAATCTCGCCGACCAGGCTGAGCTGGAGCGGGAGCTGGCGGCGTTGATTCATATTTAAATATGCCGCGGGTCCTCTGTGGCGAGAGTATCGATGTGGGAGCAAGGCTTGCCCGCGATGGTAGCGATGCGGTCCTTCAAAATCGAGTCGTCTGCATCGCGAGCAAGCTTTGCTCCCACATAAAACCCCTTTCACAATTGCCAGCGTTATTCGAACAACGCATCCAGCGCCTGTTCCAGGCGGGTGACGGCAATGATCTGCAACCCCGGCGGTGCTTCCTTCGGCGCGTTGCCCTTGGGCACGATGGCGCGTTTGAAACCGTGCTTGGCGGCTTCCTTGAGTCGCTCCTGCCCACTGGGCACCGGCCGGACTTCCCCCGACAGCCCCACTTCACCGAACACCAGCAGATCATGGGGCAGCGGTCGATTGCGCAAGCTGGACATGACCGCCGCCATCAACGCCAGGTCAGACGCGGTTTCCAGCACTTTGACCCCGCCCACTACGTTGAGGAAAACATCCTGATCGTGGGTAGGAATGCCACCGTGTCGATGCAGGACGGCCAGCAGCATGGCGAGCCGATTCTGATCCAGCCCCAAGGTGACTCGACGCGGGTTCGCCAAATGGCTGTCATCCACCAGCGCCTGCACCTCCACCAGCATCGGCCGGGTGCCTTCCCAGGTCGCCATGACCACGCTGCCCGGCACTTCTTCCTGGGCGCGCGTGAGAAAAATCGCCGAAGGATTCGAGACTTCTTTCAAACCTCTGTCGGTCATGCCGAACACACCCAGCTCGTTGACGGCACCAAAGCGATTCTTCACTGCCCGTAACAACCGTAGGCGACCGTCGGATTCGCCCTCGAAATACAACACGGTATCAACCATGTGCTCCAGCACCCGCGGGCCTGCCAGCGCGCCTTCCTTGGTGACGTGCCCCACCAGGAAAATCGCCGTGCCACTCTGCTTGGCGTACCGCACCAGCAACGCCGCGCTTTCACGCACCTGGGACACGCCGCCCGGCGCCGATTGCAGTTGTTCGGTGAAAATCGTCTGGATCGAGTCGATCACCATGACCTTGGGTTTTTCCAGGCGGGCTGTGGCAATGATGGTTTCGATGCACGTCTCGGTCATGACCCGCAGTTGATCCTGGGGCAGCCCCAGACGCCGGGCGCGCATGGCGACTTGCTGCTGGGATTCCTCGCCAGTGACGTACAGCGCCGGCATGCGCGTGGCCAGGTTGCACAAGGTTTGCAGCAGGATGGTGGACTTACCGATGCCCGGGTCCCCGCCAATCAGCACGACCGAACCGTCCACCAGACCGCCGCCCAACACGCGGTCCAGCTCGCCGGACGCGGTGGAAAACCGTGGAATTTCCTCGACGCTGACTTCGGCCAGGGTCTTGATTTGCGCCTGCTGACCGGCCCACCCCGTGCGACCGGTGGGGGCTGCGGCACCGCCACTTTCCACCATGGTTTCGGTCAAGGTGTTCCAGGCACCGCACTCACTGCACTGGCCGGCCCATTTGGGAAAGGTCGAGCCGCACTCGGTGCAGCCATACATGCGCTTTGCCTTGGCCATCTGAACTCCGGGATAAAAACCGCGATGATAGCCCACGCTGGGGTCAGCGCGGGGCCGGCATTCTGATTTCACCGTTGGCCAGGTTCGCCGCGGTATTGCCCAACGGATCCTGGGCCTGCAGGTCCGCCCCTTTGGCCGCCAAGGCGTCGAGCAACTCGACGCGCTTGAACAGGCCGGCGTACATCGCAGCGGTCTGTCCGGCGCCGTTGCGCTGATCCGGGCTGCAATCGGTGGACAACAAACGACGCGCAATCTGCACTTCGCCCTTGAAGATGGCGCCCATCAGCGCCGTGTTGCCGCGTTTATCTTGGGCGCAGGCATCGGCGCCGGCGGCCAGCAGCCGCTCCACCGCCGGGCGATGGCCGTGATAAGCCGCGAGGATCAGGGCGGTGTAGCCCTTTTCATCCTGGGTGTCGAGCGCGTAACCGGCCTCGATAAAGGTCTCGAGAATCGGCACATCGCCGCGTCGGGCGGCGTCAAAGTAATAATTCTGCAATTGTTCTTGTACAGCCTCCGAGTCAGTAGGCACGGGTTGATCGGCCCACACGCTCAACGACCAGATTGCGAGCATCGAAAACAGGAAGTTACGCAGCATGACGTCTCCTTGGCGTAAGACTGTAGATGCAGGGTTGCGGGAGCATGGCTTGCCCGCAATGCAGACAACTCGGTCTAGCTTCAGACCGCAGCGCCTGCTTCGCGAGCAAGCTTTGCTCCCACCGGTTATGCACGTGCCAGGCTGTGGATCAATCGCTGAGTTTTTCCGCCAGCGCCTTGACCCGGACCAGATCGCCTTTGGCGACACGGGCCACGCCCGTACCGTATTCAGGGTCAGCCTTGTAGAGGAACGACAGGATGATGTGCTTGCTCTCATCATCAGTGGTCGCCAACGACCCGCCGAAACTTTCGATCAGGTCATTGCGCTCCTTCTGGTTGAACGAGCGGTACAGATCACCGGCTTGCTTGAAGTTCTGCTCACGCTGAATCTTCGCCTGCTGGGTACTGCCAGTCAGCGCGGTCTGGCTGTAGCGTGCCATTGGCTGTTCCTGGCGAGGCATCAGGCGGCTCGGCTGATAATTCACGCCGGTGCTGGTACTGCCCGAATTCATCGCGCCGTCCTGGTTGCCATTGTTGACCGCCACCTTCGGTGCATTGATGGGCAACTGAAGCGCGTTGGGCCCCACTCGATACATTTGCGTATCGGCATAGGAGAACACCCGCCCCTGCAACAGCCGATCTTCCGAAGGCTCAATACCCGGAACAAGATTGGCCGGCGCCATCGCCACCTGCTCGGTTTCCTGGAAAACATTCGCCGGGTTACGGTCCAAAACCATTTGCCCGACTTTGCGTTCAGGCACACCCGGCCAGATTTTGGTCGCGTCAAGGGGATCGAAATCAAACGTGGAAAGGTCCTGCGGGTTCAGCACCTGAACGTACAAGTCCCATTTCGGGAAGTCGCCCTTATTAATATGACTCACCAGATCGTTAGTCATATGGCTGTAATCTTGCCCCTGAACTTTCACAACTTCTTTCGGATCGAGATTTTTCAGGCCCTGCAAACTTTTCCAATGAAACTTGACGTAGTGAACTTCACCCTTTGCATTCACCAACTTGTAGGCATGCACACCGTTACCGTCCATTTCACGATAACTGGCCGGCGTGCCGGAATTGGAATACAACTCGGTCAGCGTGCGCGTTGCTTCGGGCACGTGAGAAAAGAAATCGAAACGGCGGGCGTCATCATCCAAGTTGGTCCGAGGGTCGGGTTTGAAAGCATGGACCATGTCTGGAAACTTGATGGCATCGCGAATGAAGAAGGTCGGGAAGTTGTTACCCACCAGATCCCAGTTACCCTCGGCCGTGTAGAACTTGGTGGCAAAACCACGGGGATCACGCAGGGTTTCCGGTGAGTGGTTGCCGTGTACGACGGCAGAAAAACGCACGAACACAGGCGTGGCCTGGCCAGCGGCGAAGACTTTGGCCTTGGTCAGATCACTGAGGTCATCGGTGACTGTAAATGTGCCATGGGCACCGGTTCCTCGTGCATGCACCACACGCTCGGGGATGCGCTCGCGGTCGAAGCGCTGGAGTTTCTGGATCAGTTGCACGTCTTGCAACAAGGTCGGCCCGTTAGGACCGGCTGTTTGCGAGTTCTGGTTGTCGCCCACGGCCGCACCGTTATCGCGGGTCAGGGTGGCCGCATTGACGGACAAGGACAACAGGCTGGCGGTGAGCACAAACAAGGCACGGCGATGGGGGAAAGTCCCGCCGCCAAGGGAAATGTTCATAGGCGTTTCCTCTGATGTTATAGAGCGCATCCATGTGCGCCTTGCAGAGGCTAGTGCCGGCAAAAGAAAAACCTAAATAGAAATGCCGCACCGATCCGATAGAAAAATCCTTATAGGGAATCGGCTCGGGACCACGTATCACGCGCGATTGATGGCACTTTGTAAACTTTTCGCCCAGACCCGAGTCGATAACTGGAGGTTTGTAAGCAGGCGTTTCGAGCAGGACGCGTTGGGCTGATTTACACTGCCACCATCCACTTCATCTGTCACAAGGAACAACTCATGGGCGTGATTAACGAGTTCAAGGCCTTCGCGGTCAAAGGCAATGTCGTCGACATGGCCGTCGGGATCATCATTGGCGCTGCTTTCGGCAAAATCGTTTCGTCATTCGTGGGCGATGTCATCATGCCTCCGATCGGCCTTTTGATTGGCGGGGTGGACTTCAGCGACCTGGCCATCACCCTCAAGGCGGCACAAGGCGATGCGCCTGCGGTGGTATTGGCCTATGGCAAATTCATTCAAAGCACCATTGATTTCATCATTGTGGCGTTTGCCATTTTCATGGGCGTCAAGGCCATCAACCGCCTCAAGCGCGAAGAAGCCGTTGCCCCCAGCGCTCCACCGGTTCCCACCAAGGAAGAACTGTTGCTGAGCGAAATTCGCGACCTGCTCAAGGCCCAGAACGAGAGGCCCTGACTCACACCTCGCCGCCTGTGGCGTGGTTTTTTGTCTCCACGCCACAGGCGCCTTTTCTACCAATAGTTTTCCACGGCCACCTGACCTGGCCGACGGCTGAGACTCAGATGCAGGCCTCTGGCCTTGAGCAGCTTGCGCGTGTCATCAATCATCTGCGGATTGCCGCACAACATCACCCGTGAGTGTTGCGGCGTCAGCTCGATGTCAGCCGCCCTTTCCAACTCGCCATTTTCGATCAGTGTCGTGATTCGTCCGCTGAGCGCACCGGGATGCTGCTCACGGGTGACGGTGGCGATGAAACGAAACTTATGGGCGTAGCCGGCCAGGTAGTCACGTTGGGTCAACCCTTTGATCAGCTCCTGATACGCCAGCTCGCGTGCCTCGCGAACGCTGTACACCAGAATGATCCTCTCGAATTTTTCCCATGCCTCGAAATCCTGGAGAATCGAAAGAAACGGTGCGACGCCCGTTCCCGTAGACAGCAACCACAAATCGCGCCCGTCAACGAAACGATCCAGCGTCAGATAACCAAAGGCCTGGCGATCCACCAGCAGGCTGTCGCCTGGCTGCAGCCGACTCAGTTCGCTGGTGAACTCGCCGTCCGGTACCACGATGGAAAAAAATTCGAGGAATTCATCGAACGGCGAAGACACCATGGAATATGCCCGCCAAACGAGGGTGCCATCCGCTTTGGCAACCCCCAGCCGGGCGAACTGGCCCGCCCGAAAACGAAAACCGCGATCCCGTGTGGTGCGCAACGTAAACAAATGAGGTGCCACTGGCTGCACATCGAGCAAGGTTTGACGGGTGAACTTCTCTGAGCTGTCGGTCATGAGCCACTCCAAGGGGACAAGACTTACAGTGTCCCGCAAAGTGAGGCCCTTCACCACTGACAACGAGTAGTGGCACTTTAGCCACTATCTCCCCCGGCGCCGAACATATCTTCTACCAGACTTATACAAAGCCATATCTACTGTAAAATCAAACTCGATAAGTTTATGTCTTAAACATTTCAAACTGTTAAGTAAACAAAAAAAATCTCACTGAAAATTAAGAATAGTCCTACACTAAAAATTCGCATCATGGATTGGATCCGCATGGACGAACTCAACCCAGGAGAGAGCGATGGACAAGTGGAAGGACTTGCTGTTGAGGAAGTTATCCTGTGAAAAGGACTTACAGACGGCCTATCGTCTAGTCCTGAATTTCTTTAACAATCAGGGATTTGAATATTGTGCATTCTCAGCCTATCTCGGAAGCCCGGACAAGCATACCAACAAGGTAAACCTGAATAACTACCCTTATGGATGGGACAGACTTTATGAACAGAACGGCTATGCGTCGAACGACCCACTAGTAGCACATTGCAATCAATCACCGCTCCCTATCTTGTGGGATGAGACTGTTTTTGCTCAGGCCCCCAAGTTGTGGCGAGAACTTAATCGACAGGGACTCAAGTATGGCTGGACCCAGGCCGTTCATGATGAACAGGGGGCACATTGCAGCCTTTTCAGCTTGGCTCGGACTCATTGCCCCATCGATATCGACGAGCACTACGCAAATCTCGGCTATGCCATTTTCGCCAGTCAAAGACTGCATGCGCTGGCCAGCAAAAAACTGGCTGACGCTGCCGCGACTACACAAAAGTGTCATTTATCACCCAGAGAGATCGAAGTACTGAGGTGGTCGGCCGAAGGCAAGACGGCTTCGGAAGTGGGCAGAATCCTCTGCCTCTCCGAGCGCACCGTGAACTTCCATGTGTGCAGTTGCATGCGAAAGCTCAACGTCAACAACAAAATCTCAGCGGTAGCCAAGGCGGCCCACATCCATGTGATCTGAACCGTGCGACGCGCTTACCCACCTGAAAAACCCGCGAGTAATGCCTGGCAAAAAAACGTACCATTTACGGCTCCACTTGAATGATGACGCTTCTCGCACGCGACGCAGTTCATTCAGGCGGTCCCGCTGAGACACCTGCCCCGGGGCAGCGGGACATTCGTTGATCTCCAGAGTCCCAGCCATGCCCTTGCTCGACAGTCCCTTCGCCCAACTTGACCTGATCCGCCAACCCGAACAGCAGAACGAGCCGCTGCAAGCCTTCGACGCGGCCGACGAATACCTGCTCGCGTATCTGGCCGAGCAACAACCGCTCGCCGCTACCCGGGTCCTGGTCCTCAATGACAGCTTTGGTGCCCTGGCGGCGAGCCTTGCCGGCAAGGTTGAAGTCATCAGCAGCAGCGACTCGTACCTGGCCTTGCATGCGCTGGAGAAAAACCTGGTGCGCAACGGCCTGCCCTTCGATGCAGTGCCGACGTTGCCGGCCAGTGAACCGTTGACCGGGCCTTTCGACCGCGTCCTGATCAAAGTGCCGAAAACCCTGGCCCTGCTGGAAGAACAGTTGATTCGCCTGCAAGGCCAATTGGCCCCCGGCGCCCAGGTGATTGCTGCTGCGATGGTCAAGCATCTGCCTCGAGCCGCCGGTGACCTGCTGGAACGTTACGTGGGCCCGGTGCAGGCCTCGCTGGCCGTGAAAAAAGCTCGCTTGTTGATCGCCACGCCAGAAGCGCTCCGGCCACAAACCCGAGTACCGGCAGCATCCCCCTACCCCACGCGCTACTGGCTGGAAGAACCGAAGATCGAATTGCTTAACCACGCCAACGTGTTCTGTCGCGAAGGCCTGGACATCGGCACCCGGGCATTTCTGCCGCATCTGCCAAAGAGCCTGGGCACCGCCCGCGTCGCGGACCTGGGGTGCGGCAACGGTGTACTGGCAATCGCCAGCGCCCTGCAGAATCCCGAGGCCCACTACACCCTGGTGGATGAATCGTACATGGCCGTACAGTCGGCCGCCGAGAACTGGCGCGCCGCCCTGGGCGAGCGTGAGATGACAATACGGGCCGGGGACGGTCTGGCCGGGCAAGAGGCGCAGTCATTGGATGTCGTGCTGTGTAATCCTCCCTTCCACCAACAGCAGGTGGTGGGCGACTTCCTGGCCTGGCGGATGTTTCAGCAGGCGCGCGAAGCACTGGTGGTCGGCGGCGCGCTGTACATCGTCGGCAATCGGCACCTGGGCTACCACAGCAAACTGGCGCGGTTGTTCCGGGGTGTCGAACAAGTGGCCGCGACCCCGAAATTCGTCATCCTCAAGGCCCGCAAATAATTTGACCCTGCCCCGGGAGTGTCAGTGGGTGGTCAGCCCTGCGGCGCTCATGAACATCCGCATCAGGCTGGCGACAATAAACAGCGCCAGCACACTGCCGGCCCAGATCAGCGCCAGCCAGCCAAGCCGCTGCCAGAGCGGCTTCTTTTCAGCCGCTTCGATGTCTTTCAAATCAGGCTTGGCCATTTTCAATGCCTCGCAGGTCAATCAATGGTAGCCGTCGTCATGGGTCACCTTGCCCCGGAACACGTAGTAGCTCCAGAAGGTGTACACCAGAATCAAAGGAATGATGAACAGCGTCCCGACCAGCATGAACCCCTGGCTCTGTGGCGGTGACGCCGCGTCCCAGATGGAGATGGATGGCGGCACGATGTTCGGCCACAAGCTGATGCCCAGACCGCTGTAACCGAGAAAGATCAGCGCCAGCGTCAGAAGGAACGGCGTGTAGTTGGCGTTGCGGGCGACGGCGCGAAACAACCCGTACATGGTCACCAGCACCAGGATCGGCACCGGCAGGAACCAGAACAGATTCGGCAGGGTAAACCAGCGCGCCGCGATATCGGCGTGGGCCAGCGGGGTCCAGATACTGACGATACCGATCACCGCCAGTACCCCGAACGCCAGCGGCCTGGCCAGGTCATGCATCTGCTCCTGCAACTTGCCTTCGGTTTTCATGATCAGCCAGGTGCAGCCGAGCAAGGCGTAGGCGACGATCAAGGCCAGGCCACAGAAGACGGTGAACGGTGTGAACCAGTCCAGGGAGCCGCCGGCGAACTGGCGATCGACCACTTCGAACCCATCGATGAACGCTCCCAGCGCCACGCCCTGGAAAAAGGTGGCCGTCAGGGAACCGCCGATGAACGCCTTGTCCCACAGATGGCGCTTGTCAGCCTTGGCCTTGAAGCGAAACTCAAAGGCCACGCCGCGAAAAATCAGCCCGATGAGCATCAGGATCAGCGGCAGGTACAGCGCCGAAAGCACCACCGAATAAGCCAACGGGAACGCTCCGAACAGGCCCGCGCCGCCCAGCACCAGCCAGGTTTCGTTACCGTCCCAGACGGGCGCCACGGTGTTCATCATCACGTCACGATCACGCTCGCCCTTGACGAAGGGGAAGAGAATGCCGATCCCCAGATCAAAGCCATCCATGATCACGTACATCATGATGCCGAAGATGATGACCACGGCCCAGATCAGCGGAAGATCAATACCCATGACTCAATTCCCCTTGTGCGAGCTGTCGTTATGGTCCGCTTCGTCGTCGCCATCATCGGCGGCGGACAATGGACGGGCCGGGGTACGCTTCTGACCAGGGCCACCATCGGCCGGCTCGTCTTCATGGGCTTCCGGTCCTTTGCGCACCAGGCGCAGCATGTAGCTCAGCCCCGCACCGAACAGCGCGAAATACACCACGACGAACAGCACAAGCGTGATACTCATCTGCGCAAAGCTGTGGCCGGACGAAGCATCGGCGGTGCGCATCAGGCCGTAGACCACCCAGGGCTGGCGACCGATTTCAGTGGTGAACCAGCCTGCCAGGATCGCGATAAGCCCGGACGGGCCCATCCACAACACCATGTGAAGGAACGGTCGCGATTGGTAGAGCCGGTCATTGCGGCGCAACCAGAGACTGCACAGACCGGTGAAAATCATCAGCAGGCCCAGGCCCACCATGACCCGGAACGACCAGAATACGATGGTCGAATTCGGTCGGTCTTCAGGCGGGAACTCCTTGAGGGCCGGCACCTGCTTGTCCAGGCTGTGGGTCAGGATCAGGCTACCCAGATACGGGATCTCCACGGCGAACCTGGTTTTTTCGGCTTGCATGTCTGGCCAGCCGAACAGAATCAGCGGGGTCGGCTCATTGCCGACGTTCTCCCAGTGCCCTTCGATGGCGGCGATCTTGGCCGGTTGATGCTTGAGGGTATTGAGCCCATGGAAGTCGCCGATGACCGCCTGTATCGGCGCTACCAGCAAGGCCATCCACATCGCCATCGACAGCATGCGGCGAATGGCCGGGGTGTCGCGACCGCGCAACAAGTGCCAGGCCGCCGACGAACCGACGAAAAACGCCGTGGCGACAAACGCTGCCGTGGACATGTGCAACAGGCGATAAGGGAACGAGGGGTTGAACACCACCGCCAACCAGTCCACCGGAATGACCCGGCCATCGATGATTTCGTAGCCCTGGGGAGTCTGCATCCAGCTGTTGGAGGACAGGATCCAGAACGTCGAGATGAGCGTGCCGATCGCTACCATGACTGTGGAAAAGAAATGCAGACCACGACCGACGCGATTCCACCCGAACAGCATCACCCCCAGAAACCCTGCCTCGAGGAAGAACGCCGTGAGCACCTCGTAAGTCAGCAGCGGCCCGGTGACCGCGCCGGCAAAATCAGAGAAACGACTCCAGTTGGTGCCGAACTGATAGGCCATGACCAACCCGGATACCACCCCCATGCCGAAGTTGACGGCGAAGATCTTCGACCAGAAGTGGTACAGGTCGCGGTAGGTGTCGTCGCGGGTCTTGAGCCACAAGCCCTCGAGTACCGCCAGGTAACTCGCCAGGCCGATGGTGATGGCCGGGAACAGGATATGGAACGAGATGGTGAACGCGAATTGGATTCGGGCGAGATCGAGCGCCTCCAAACCGAACATAAGTCTTCCTCTGTCAGGTAAAACCGGCTGCGGGCGGGGCTTGCGTCGCAACCTCCAGGGATATGGAGTGCGACGCTTTTCAAATCGTTCTTTTTTTAAACCGTCACAACGCAGGAACATGGCCGGATGGCCGCCAGCCCAAGGCCCCGGAGGGTATTGACCTGGATCAAGCAATGTTCAAAGAGTAGTCGCATTATCGCCGATGGACGGCGTGGTCTTTTGTCGCGTGACAGGTTGTCTCAGTGCGCGATAGAGCTGTGGGCATCGGTGAAGTCTCTTGTGGCGAGGGGATTTATCCCCGCTCTGTGGGAGCAAAGCTTGCTCGCGAAACAGTCACCTCCGATATCTGAACGACCGCGTCGCCCTCATCGCGGGCAAGCCTTGCTCCCACACAGGGATAATTCCCTCGCCACAAAAATTGCATCTCGATCTAAATCGATGCTTGGCTAACTATTTTTCCGGCAACCGCAACCTCCGGTTACAACTCGGTGATAATCTCGATGCCCTCATCACCGGACCCGTCATAGATGCCCAGCCAAGCGCCATTGCTGCTCCGCCACCATCGCCCCTTCATCGCCTTCTGGCTGGCCCGTATCTTCACCGCCAGTGGTTTCCAGATGCTCACGGTGGCCATCGGCTGGAATCTCTATCAACTGACCGGCAACGTATTGGACCTGGGTCTTGTAGGGTTGGTGGAGTTTGCTCCGCGTGTGCTGTTCATGCTGCACACCGGGCATGTGGCCGACCGCTATGATCGTCGCAAGGTCGCGGCGATCTGCCAGTCGTTGCAGGCAATGATTGCCCTGGCGCTGGTCATCGGCAGCGCCACTGATAACGTCACGCGGGAGATGATCTTCATCCTCGCCTTCCTGCTTGGCGCCGCCCGCTCCTTTGAGATGCCCACCACCCAGGCGCTGCTGCCGAGCATCGTGCCGGCCGCGCTGTTTCCCCGCGCCGTCGCCGCCGCGCAGTCGGCCCAGCAGTCCGCGACCATCGTCGCCCCGGCCCTGGGCGGTCTGCTCTATGCCTTTGGCAGCGTCTGGGTCTACGGGCCGACCGTGTTGCTCTACGTCATCGCCTGCTGCCTGATGCTCAACCTGCCCGCCCGCCAGACGCCACTGAACAAAGGCAAGGCAACCATGGATTCGTTGCTGGCCGGGATTCGCTTCATCCGCAGCCGCCCGGACATTCTCGGGGCGATTTCCCTGGACCTGTTCGCGGTCCTGCTGGGCGGTGCGACGGCGCTCTTGCCGGTGTTCGCCAAGGATATTCTGCTGACCGGCCCTTGGGGCCTGGGCCTGCTGCGCTCGGCTCCAGCGGTGGGGGCCTTGCTGATGTCGTTATGGCTGGCGCGGTTTGCCGTGGAGCGCAAGGTCGGTCGGGTGATGTTCACCGCCGTGGGCGTGTTCGGCGTCGCCACCATTGCCTTCGGCCTCTCCACTTCGTTCTGGTTTTCCCTGGCGGTATTGGTGGTGCTGGGCGCGGCGGACATGATCAGCATGGTGATCCGCGCCTCCTTCGTGCAGTTGGAAACACCGGACGAAATGCGCGGCCGGGTCAGCGCCGTGAACGGACTGTTCATTGGCGCCTCGAACCAGTTGGGCGAGTTCGAGTCCGGCCTGACCGCCCATTGGTTCGGCACCGTGCCGGCGGTGGTCATGGGCGGTGTCGGCACGCTGCTGGTGACCGGGGTCTGGATCAAACTGTTCCCGACCCTGGCCAACCGTGACCGGATGCACGAACCGGTGGAAGCTGCGAAAACCTAAAGCAATTTATCCAGCGTGATGGGAAAGTCCCGGACCCGTTTGCCGGTGGCGTGATAAATCGCATTGGCCACGGCCGCCGCCACACCGACAATGCCGATCTCACCGACGCCCTTGGAGCCGAGGGCATTGACGATCTCGTCGTGCTCGTCGACAAAAACCACGTCAATGTCGCCGATGTCGGCGTTCACCGGCACATGGTATTCCGCCAGGCTGTGATTCATGTGCCGGCCCAAGGCATGGTCAGTCAAGGTTTCTTCGTGCAAGGCCATACCGACGCCCCAAACCACGCCGCCGAGGATCTGACTGCGCGCGGTTTTCGGGTTGATCACCCGTCCGGCGGCGATGGCGCTGACCACCCGATTGACCTTCACCGTGCCCAAGTCCTCATCCACCAGCACTTCGACAAACACCGCCGAATGCGTGGCCGTGGCGTAGGCTTGGCGTTTTTCCTCCGGCTCGGCAGTGACCTGAACCTGCAAGGGTGTCTCGCCGCTTTTTTGCGCCAGCTCTGCCAACGAGACACAGGCCTCGCCCAAACGTAGCTGACCGTCGGCAAACGTCACTTGTTCAAGGGTCGCGCCAGCAAAGGCCGGGCAGGTCTGCCGCGCTACAGCCAGGAGTTTTTCGTTCAGGGCTTCACAGGCCTGCTGCACGGCGGTGCCCACCGACGAGACGGTGAACGAACCGCCCTGCAGCGGCGCAGTCGGCAGCGACGAATCACCGAGGATAAAGGTGACGTTTTCCAAGGAAATCCCTGACGCTTGGGCAGCGATCTGGGTCATGACTGTGTAGGTGCCGGTACCAATGTCAGTGGTGGCGCTGCTGACGGTCAACTGGCCGTTGGCATCCAGCGAGGCCCGAGCGCTGGCCTTCTGCTGCATGGCCTCCCACACACCGCCCGCCATGCCCCAACCGACCAACTGCCGACCTTCACGCATGCTGCGCGGTTCCGGGTTGCGCTTGTCCCAGCCGAAACGACGGGCACCTTGGGCATAGCATTCACGCAACTCCTTGCTGGAATAGGGTTTGCCTTCGTTCTCGTTACGCTCGGCATAGTTGAGCAACCGCAGCTGGATCGGGTCGATCGCCAGGGCACAGGCCAGTTCATCCATGGCGCACTCCAGACCGATCAGTCCCAGGGCAGCGCCGGGGGCGCGCATGTCCAGCGGCGTATAGACGTCCAGCGGCACCAGTTTGTAGGTCAATTCAACGTTGTCGCAGTGATAGAGCATGCCGCTCCACTCCACGACATGTTCGGTGAAATCCTCAAAGCGTGAGGTTTGGCCGATGGCCGTATGCGCCACCGCCAACAGTCGCCCGTTGGCGGCGGCCCCCAGTTGCACGCGCTGCAAGGTCCGTGGCCGATAGCCAAACGTAAACATCTGCTGACGCGTCAGGCTGACCCGCACCGAGCGCTTGAGCGCCAGCGCCGCCATCACCGCCAGGGGCAGTTGGTACTGTGGCCGCAGCCCGGAACCGAAGGCGCCGCCCACATAGGCGGCAAACACTCGCACCTGGTCTTTCTCAAGCCCGAAGACCTTTTGCACATAGGCCTGGCAGTTTTGCGTACCTTGGGTCTTGTCGTGGATGTGCAGGCTGCCGTCAGGCTGATACAGCACGGTGGAGGCATGAGGCTCCATCGGGTTGTGGTGTTCGATCGGTGTGCTGTAGGACACGTCCACACTGAGGGCCGAACTGGCGTACTCGCCCTGAAAATTCCCACGGGGCTTGGGCAATTCTGCAGGAGCCGGATGGGCTTCGTTTTGCAGGATGGCCAGATCGGTCTGATGGTCCTGGGCTTCATATTCGATTTCAATAAGCGAACCGGCGTAGCGGGCCAGCTCGAGATTTTCAGCGATCACCAAGGCCAATGGCTGGCCGCTGTAGAGGACCTGATCGTTATACAGCGGTCGGAACGGCGAACCCTCTGCCGCATCGGCGTCTTGGTAAGGCTCGTCGTCGCTGGCGATCCTGGGGCGGTTGGTGTGGTCGATCACCGTGACCACTCCGGGCAACGTCAACGCTCGGCTGGCATCGATGCGCCGCACGCGGCCACGGGCGATGCTGCCGGAGACGACGCTGCCGTGCAACAAACCGTCCTCGGGGTATTCGCCAGCATATCGGGCCTGGCCGGTGATCTTGAGCAGGCCATCGACCCGGTCAAGGGGTTGCCCTATGGATTTGCTCGAAGCATTCATCAGGCTTGTCCTCCCACCAGTGCGGCATCGCTCAAGGCGCGGACCACCGCACGGCGCGCCAGTCTGACCTTGAAGCCGTTATGTTCCAGCGGCTCGGCGCTTTGCAACAGCGCGTCAGCGGCAGCAGTGAAGGTTTCGCGGCTGACGGTCTGGCCGCTCAGCCAACTCTCCACGGCCCGGTCGCGCCAGGGTTTGTGGGCAACGCCCCCCAGGGCCAGGCGCGCCTGGCGGATCACCGGTCCGTCCAGCTCCAGCGCCGCCGCCACCGAAACCAGCGCAAAAGCGTAGGACGCCCGATCGCGAATTTTCAAGTAATGGCTGTGTTCAGCGAAACCGGCGGCAGGCAACTCAATAGCGGTGATCAGTTCATCATCGGCCAGTTGGTTGTCCCGTTCCGGGGCATCGCCGGGCAGACGGTGAAAGTCAGCGAACTCGATGGTCCGTGCCCCGCCCCGACCGACAACATGCACCACGGCCTCCAGGGCAGCCAGCGCCACGCACATGTCAGAGGGGTGCGTGGCGACACATTGATCACTGGCGCCGAATATCGCGTGCATACGATTCAAGCCGTCCCGAGCCGGGCAACCGCTGCCGGGGCGCCGCTTGTTGCATGGCACGTTGGCGTCATAGAAGTAATAACAACGGGTGCGTTGCAGGAGGTTACCGCCGGTGCTGGCCATGTTGCGCAACTGCGGCGAGGCGCCCGCCAGGATGGCCTGGGAGAGCAGCGGGTAGCGGCGCTGGATCCAGGGATGCCAAGCCAGGTCAGCATTGCTCACCAACGCGCCGATCATCACCCCGCCGGAAGGGGTTTCACTGAGGTCGGCCAAGGGCAGCCCGGTAATGTCGATCAGGTGCTCGGGGCGGGTGAGGTTTTCTTTCATCAGGTCCAGCAGGTTGGTGCCACCGGCAATGAAGCGTGAAACCGGGCTCGACAAGTCGACAGCGGCCTGCACGGTGTCGGGCTTGCTGTAGTGGAAAGGGTTCATTGATCACCTCCCTGCTGCTGGCAGAGCGGCAATGCCTCTTCGATAGCGTCACGGATGTTGTTGTAGGCGCCGCACCGGCAGAGATTGCCGCTCATCAGTTCACTGATCTGCCCCTTAGTCTGTGCCCGACCTTCGTTGGCCAATCCCACCGCAGAGCAGATCTGCCCAGGCGTGCAGTAACCGCACTGGAAGGCGTCGTGCTTGATGAAAGCCTGCTGCATGGGATGCAGCTGATCAGCGCTGGCCAACCCCTCGATGGTGGTCAGCTCAGCGCCGTCGCACATCACCGCCAGCGTCAGGCAGGCGTTGATCCGCTTGCCGTCGCGCAGCACCGTACAGGCGCCACATTGGCCGTGGTCGCAGCCTTTCTTGCTGCCCACCAAATCCAGTTGCTCACGCAGCAGGTCCAGCAGCGTGGTCCAGGGCAGCACTTGCAGTTCGCGTGCCTGGCCATTGAGCGTCAGGCGGATCGGATGGCGGACGAAGGACGCCTGTGTCGTTTCGGACAAGGTCGCGCTCATAAACACCTCACGGTTGGTCGTACACTCGCGGCGTTTTCGCAAACCGCCGTCATAAGGGGTACGACTTCGGGGTGAGGTGAGCGTTCAAGGCAAATGATTGATGCTGGAAGCCAGCGCCTTCAGTGGGTCAGCTTGTATTGAGGTTGAATGTGCTGACGCCATCGCGAGCAGGCTCGCTCCCACATTGGCTTTCGGGTGATCATAGATCCTGCATCCATCATAAACTCCTGTGGGAGCGAGCCTGCTCGCGATAGCGGTAGGTCAGCTTGCATTGATGTTGGCGGGAGCAAGCGCCCTTGCCACAGACCGCTGCCGGCTTGAAGCGTTTCAGGCCAGCAACTCCGCCGCCACCACACCCCTCACGCCCTTGCCGCTGAGTTGCTCCACCAGCGTCAAGGCAAACGCCAGCGCGGCGGCCGAGCCTTGGGCGGTGATGCAGTTGCCGTCCACCACCACCGGCTGATCGACAAAATTGCAACCGGACAGTTGCTGGCTCACGGCGGGCAGGCAAGTCATGCGGCGCTGGCGCAGTACGCCGAACGCTTGCAAGGCAAGGGCCGGGGCTTCGGCGATGGCGGCGAAGAAACGTCCGGCTGTGGCCTGGTCCTTGATCAGTTGTTGCAGTGGCTGATGGGCCGCCAGGTGTTGGGCGCCGATGATGCCGCCGGGCAGGACGATCAAGTCAAAGCCCTGCGCCAACAAGTCCACCAGCATGCCGTCGGCGGTCAGGCGCGTGCCGCGGGCGCAGGTCAGCATCCGCCGCCCCTCGATACTCGCCACCACCACTTCGACCTGAGCCCGGCGCAGCACATCGATCAATGTGACGGTCTGCAAATCGTCGACACCTTCGGCGACGGCAATCAGGGCTCGGGGGATCTTGGTTCCAGGAATCATGGGCGCTCTCCGCTGGGTGATGCTTGTAGTGTAGGAGTTGCCGAAGGCTCGGGCCGGGTTCGAGCGATCTTTTGACCTTTAGCTGGGGGTTCAAGCGCCGGGGGAAAGATCGCAGCCTCGCTTCGCTCGACAGCTCCTACAGAGGGGCGGCGGGTCATTTGATGTACAGCTGGGTCGACATCCGGTTGCCTGGGGCGTTGATCGACTGGTTGCTGAAGTTGAAGGTACCTTCCTGCTTGCCCTTCAGATCGAAGATGTACAAATAGCCGACCGTTTGAGTCCCGTTCGAGCAGTCATTCAGGTTGCCATTGCTGAACGCACACACCGGCGAGCGGGTGCCATCGACGTCAAAACCGTCCAGCGTGACATGGGGCTGACGGCCGTAACCCACCTCCAGCACATAGACCTTGATACTCGGGCCGCTGTGATTGCAACGGGTCTGCGCTTGCCCTTGGGCGATGTCTTCGAAGCCACAGGCGGGCGACTCGACCTTGAGCACCTTGACCTCGCTCAGGGGCGGTGCCGAAGCGGCATTGACGGCCTGCGAATGCAGCCCCAGGCCCAGCGCACATGCCCATGCGGCCAACAGGTGTTTTTTCATACGATGCATAAAGACCTCCCGGAACCGCGCGCAGTATGGCCCACTTGGCGCGTCGGCAAAACATCGACGAGGATCGCAGCCATTGCGCCACGCTGCTGGTATGATGCGCGGCTTTTTCCGACCCACAGAAAATTCCCGAGCGCCCCTGGCGGTCTGTGCTTTGCTGTTGAGGTCGATACATTCACGGCGCCCGGCGCGCCACGGGGAGCAGACATGCTGGAAAGGCTGTTTCAACTCAAGGCACACAACACCAACGTGCGGACCGAGATTCTGGCGGGCGTCACGACCTTCCTGGCCATGGCCTACATTCTGTTCGTCAACCCGAGCATCCTCGGCGAAACCGGCATGGACAAGGGAGCGTTGTTCGTCGCCACCTGCCTGGCGGCGGCCATCGGTTCCGCAACCATGGGGTTGATCGCCAACTACCCGATCGCCCTCGCGCCGGGCATGGGCCTGAACGCGTTTTTCACCTACACCGTGGTCCTGCACATGGGCCATACCTGGCAAGTGGCGCTGGGCGCGGTGTTCATTTCCGCCGTGTTGTTCTTCCTGCTGTCGATCTTTCGCATCCGCGAATGGATCATCAACAGCATCCCGCTGCCCCTGCGCTCGGCCATCGCCGCCGGTATCGGCCTGTTCCTGGCGCTGATCGCTCTGAATAATGCCGGCATCGTGGTGAAAAACCCGGCAACCATGGTCGGCCTCGGTGATTTGAAACAACCGGCGCCGATCCTCGCCACCCTCGGCTTCATCCTGATCGTTGGCCTCGAAGCGCTTAAGGTGCGCGGAGCGGTGCTGATCGGCATCCTGGCGGTCACCCTCGCCTCGATCCTGATGGGCTTCACCCCGTTCGGCGGAATCATGTCCATGCCGCCATCGCTGGCCCCGACCTTCCTGCAACTGGACATCAAGGGCGCCCTGGACATCGGTCTGGTGAGCGTGATTTTCGCCTTCCTGTTCGTCGACCTGTTCGACAATTCCGGCACCCTGATCGGCGTCGCCAAGCGCGCCGGACTGATGGGCAAGGACGGGCACATGCCGAAAATGGGCCGGGCGCTGATCGCCGACAGCACCGCCGCCATGGCCGGCTCGCTGCTGGGCACCTCCACCACCACCAGCTACATCGAATCGGCGGCGGGCGTCAGCGCCGGCGGCCGCACCGGCCTGACCGCCATCGTCGTGGCGGTCCTGTTCCTGCTGGCGCTGTTCTTCTCGCCACTGGCCTCCAGCGTCCCGGCCTTCGCCACCGCGCCAGCCCTGTTGTTCGTCGCCGTGCTGATGACCTCGGGCCTGGCGGAAATCGACTGGGACGACATCACCGTGGCCGCTCCCGTGGTGATTACCGCGCTGGCGATGCCGTTCACCTATTCCATCGCCAACGGCATTGCCTTCGGCTTCATCGCCTGGACCGCCATCAAACTGGTGTCTGGCCGTGGCCGTGAGCTGAACCCGGCGCTGGTCATCCTGTCGATTCTGTTCGTGATCAAGTTGGGTTGGTTCAACGCATGACTTTTGATTCCCAGGCCTACGCCGCCCAACTCCAGGACAAGGTCAGCCGCTTGCGTGACCTGCTGGCCCCGTTCGATGCACCGCAGCCTGCGGTGTTCGACTCACCGCTGGAGCACTTTCGCCTGCGGGCCGAATTCCGCCTGTGGCGCGAAGCGGGCGAACGGCATTACGCGATGTTCTCCCAGGACGACAAGCGCACGCCGATCCTCATCGAGGAATTCCCCATTGCCAGCCTGCGCATCAATCAGTTGATGCCGCAACTCAAGGCCGCCTGGCAAGCCAGCGCGCCGCTGAGTCATAAGCTGTTCCAGGTGGAGTTCCTGACCACCCTGGCCGGCGATGCGATGATCACCCTGTGTTACCACCGCCCGCTGGATGAGCACTGGCACGCAGCGGCCACGAAGCTGGCGAACGACCTTGGCGTGAGCATCATTGGTCGCTCCAAGGGCAAACGGGAAGTGATCGGCCATGATTACGTGGTGGAGAAACTCGACGTCGGTGGCCGCACTTTCAGCTACCGCCAGCCCGAAGGCGCCTTCACCCAGCCCAACGGCACCGTGAACCAGAAGATGCTCAACTGGGCTTATGAGGCATTGGGTGATCGCAGTGATGATCTGCTGGAGCTGTACTGCGGTAACGGCAACTTCACCCTGCCTCTGGCCACCCGCGTACGCAAAGTGCTGGCGACCGAGATCAGCAAGACGTCGGTGAACGCCGCGCTGAGCAACCTCAGCGAGAACGCTGTGGATAACGTGACCCTGGTGCGCCTGTCAGCCGAAGAATTGACCCAGGCCCTGAACGAAGTCCGCCCGTTCCGTCGCTTGCATGGCATCGATCTCAAGAGCTACGAATTCGGCAGCGTCTTCGTCGATCCGCCCCGCGCCGGCATGGACCCGGACACCTGCGAACTGACCCGGCGCTTCGACAATATCCTGTACATCTCCTGCAACCCCGAAACCCTCGCCGCCAACATCGCGCAACTGCACGATACCCACCGCATCACCCGCTGCGCGATGTTCGATCAATTCCCCTGGACTCACCACATGGAATCCGGGGTGTTGTTGACTCGGCGGTAAGCACAGCCCCTGTGGCGAGGGAGCTTGCTCCCGC
>NZ_JABWQV010000008.1 GCF_014268615.1 Pseudomonas tehranensis
CGGCAGGCGCAGTGGCTGCTGAGGCGGTGCCGACTTCGCTGAACTTGCCCTTGCCGTGCAGTTCGTCGAGCAGTGATTCGAACTCGTGATCGCTGATCAGGTCGCTGCCCGCTGCGGCGGCGGCAGGCTTGGCTGGGGTCGGCGCCGAAGCGATGGCCGAATCCAGTGCGTCCACGGCAAAGTTGCCCTTGCCGTGCAACTGATCGAGCAAAGCCTCGAACTCATCGTCGGTAATATCGGAGTTGTCGCCCGCTGCTTTCGGGGCGGCCGGGGCACTCGGGGGGACGACTGCATCCACGGCGAACTGGCCCTTGCCGTGAAGCTGATCGAGCAGCGACTCGAACTCGGCGTCGGTGATTTCATCGCTGGTGGCGGCATCGGCGGCCGGCGCAGCCGGGGCAGCAGGCGCCGCCGGAGCCTGGGCTTGGGCCTTGACGGCGTTCAGCGAGTCCAGCAGTTGTTCGAATTCGTTATCGGTGATGTCGCCTGATTCCTCGGCGACCGGTTCCTCAACCACTGGCGCGGCTACCGGTGCAGCCTCGTCAGCCGACTGCGGCTCGGCCAGGCGCGACAGCGCGGCGAGCAACTCAGGCGTAGCAGCGGTGATCGGTGAGCGCTCGCGCACTTCACTGAACATACTGTTGACCGCATCCAGCGCTTCGAGCACCACGTCCATCAATTCCGAGTCAACGCGACGCTCACCCTTGCGCAGGATGTCGAACACGTTCTCGGCAATGTGACAGCACTCCACCAGCTCATTGAGCTGGAGGAAGCCGGCGCCTCCTTTTACAGTGTGGAAACCGCGAAAAATTGCATTGAGCAGATCCGCATCATCCGGTCGGCTTTCCAGCTCGACCAGTTGTTCGGAAAGTTGCTCTAGAATCTCGCCGGCCTCAACCAGGAAATCCTGAAGGATCTCTTCATCGGCGCCGAAGCTCATTAATGGCTGCTCCTAAAACAGGGCTAAAACTCAGAATCCAAGGCTGGACAGCAAATCGTCCACATCGTCCTGACCGGACATAACGTCTTCTCTTTTATCGGCATGAATCTGCGGACCTTCACCCTGAGAGAGATGTTTTTGTGGATCTTTTTCAGCAAGTATCGCTTCACGGTCGTGTTCGATGCCTGCAAAGCGGTCGACCTGGCTGGCCATCAACACCAGTTTGAGCAGGTTGCTTTCCACTTCGGTGACCAGTTGGGTTACCCGTTTGATCACCTGGCCGGTCAGGTCTTGATAGTCCTGAGCCAGCAGAATGTCGTTGAGGTTGCTCGCCACAGCACGGTTCTCGGTGCTGCTGCGCGTCAGGAAACCGTCAACCCGACGGGCCAGGTCCCGAAACTCCTCAGCGCCGACTTCACGCCGCATGAAGCGGCCCCAGTCGGTGCTCAAGGCCTGGGCTTCATCGCTCAGGCCATTGACCAGCGGCGTTGCGCTCTCCACCAGGTCCATGGTGCGGTTGGCCGCGGCCTCGGTCAGCTTGACCACATAACCCAGACGCTCGGTCGCATCAGTGATCTGCGAGACCTCCTCGGCCTGCGGCATGTTTGGATCGATCTGAAAATTGACAATCGCGCTGTGCAGTTCACGCGTGAGCTTGCCCACTTCCTGATACAGACCGCGGTCACGGGTCTGGTTGAGCTCATGGATCATTTGAACCGCATCGCCAAAGCGGCCTTTTTCAAGGCTGTCGACCAGTTCGCGGGCATGTTTTTTCAGGGTCGATTCGAAATCACCCATTGAAGATTCGTTATCCATAGCTCCCCCGTGGCGCCGTTAACCGATGCGTTCGAAGATTTTTTCGATCTTCTCTTTCAACGCCTGGGCCGTGAAGGGTTTGACCACGTAGCCGTTCACACCGGCCTGGGCCGCTTCGATGATCTGCTCGCGCTTGGCTTCGGCAGTGACCATCAGCACCGGAAGGTGCTTGAGTTTTTCGTCGGCGCGCACATGGCGCAGCAAGTCGATACCGGTCATGCCGGGCATGTTCCAGTCAGTCACCAGAAAGTCGATGCTTCCGCTGTTGAGAACCGGAATGGCAGTGGTGCCATCGTCGGCCTCGACCGTGTTGGTGAACCCAAGGTCACGCAACAGGTTTTTTATGATCCGCCGCATCGTTGAGAAGTCATCAACGATGAGGATTTTCATGTTCTTGTCCAATTCGACCTCCAAGCAGTCTTAAACGCGCCCAGCACCTGAACGCGCCATTTCAATCATTCCGGCACAACACTCGACAACGGTCTGGAGGACAACGGAGAGAGACTGGCTCAGCGCATACCAGGCCAGACTCGTTCGCAGTGTCCCCACACTGCTGTCAGCGCGCTCGCCACTCCCCCAAACGCCCCCGCAAACGGGCCGCGCACTGGCTGTGTAACTGGCTGACCCGCGATTCGCTGACCCCCAGGACCTCACCGATTTCCTTGAGGTTCAGCTCTTCGTCGTAGTACAGCGCCAAGACCAGTCGCTCACGCTCCGGCAAATTGGCAATCGCATCCGCCAGCGCGCTCTGGAAACGTTCATCTTCCAGGTCACGCGATGGCTCCATGTGAGCACTCGCGCCGTCCTCGTGCAGCCCTTCGTGTTCGCCGTCCTGCAACAGGTCGTCGAAACTGAACAGGCGACTGCCCAAGGTATCGTTCAAAATCCCGTAATAATCGTCGAGACTCAATTGGAGTTCGGCCGCAACCTCATGATCTTTAGCGTCACGCCCGGTTTTAGCTTCAATGGCGCGAATGGCATCACTGACCATGCGGGTATTGCGGTGCACCGAACGCGGTGCCCAGTCGCCCTTGCGGACTTCGTCGAGCATCGCCCCGCGAATGCGAATACCGGCATAGGTCTCAAAGCTGGCGCCCTTGCTCGCGTCGTATTTGTTCGAGACTTCGAGCAGGCCGATCATGCCCGCCTGGATCAAGTCCTCGACCTGGACACTGGCCGGCAACCGCGCCAGCAAGTGATAGGCGATACGCTTGACCAGAGGCGCATAACGCTCAATCAATTCGTACTGGGCGTCCCGTGCCGATTTTTTGTAGAGATGGTTGTAACCGCTGGCTGTCATAGCACGGGCCCTGCTGTTTGTTGCACGAGACGCTCGACGAAAAACTCCAGATGCCCGCGAGGGTTGGCCGGCAATGGCCAGGTATCAACCTTCTGGGCAATAGCCTTGAACGCCAGTGCGCATTTGGAACGGGGGAAAGCTTCATAAACCGCACGTTGCTTCTGGACGGCCTTGCGTACGCTTTCGTCGTAGGGCACTGCGCCGACGTATTGTAGGGCGACGTCCAGGAAGCGATCCGTGACCTTTGTCAACTTGGCGAACAGGTTGCGTCCTTCCTGCGGGCTCTGGGCCATGTTGGCCAGGACGCGGAAGCGGTTCATGCCGTAGTCACGGTTCAGTAATTTGATCAGGGCATAGGCGTCGGTGATGGACGTCGGTTCGTCGCAGACCACCAGCAAGACTTCCTGGGCAGCGCGTACGAAACTGACGACCGAATCACCGATACCGGCAGCGGTGTCGATCACCAGCACATCGAGGTTGTCACCGATGTCGCTGAAGGCCTGGATCAGACCAGCGTGTTGAGCTGGAGTCAGATGAACCATGCTCTGGGTGCCCGAGGCAGCCGGCACGATGCGAATCCCGCCGGGACCCTGCAGTAGCACGTCGCGCAGTTCGCAGCGCCCCTCTATCACGTCCGCCAGCGTGCGCTTGGGAGTGAGCCCCAGCAGCACATCGACGTTCGCCAGGCCCAGGTCGGCGTCCAGCAGCATGACCCGTCGGCCAAGCTCTGCCAGAGCCAGGGACAAGTTCACTGACACGTTAGTCTTGCCGACGCCACCTTTGCCGCCGGTCACCGCGATCACCTGTACGGGATGCATGCTGCCCATGTTCGTTCTTTACCTTGTCTTACTTAGACGGAGGCCACATTACTGGCTGCGCGCTCGCATGAAGGAACAATGCATGGCAGACCATCGATGTAGGTACAAAAAATATTCATGATTACCTCAGCCGACCTGCTTGGTCGGGCTGTGGTAGATGTCAGCGAACATATCAGCCATGGCTTCTTCGCTGGGTTCTTCCTGCATTTGCACACTCACGGCACGACTGACCAGTTGATGACGGCGCGGCAGATGTAAATCATCCGGGATCCGCGGCCCGTCGGTCAGGTAGGCCACCGGTAAATCATGACCGATCGCCAGGCTCAACACCTCGCCCAGGCTTGCCGTTTCGTCCAGCTTAGTCAGGATGCAACCGGCCAGCCCGCAGCGTTTGTAGCTGTGGTATGCGGCGGTTAGAACCTGTTTCTGGCTGGTGGTTGCCAACACGAGATAATTTTTTGACCGGATACCACGCCCGGCCAGGCTTTCAAGCTGCATGCGCAGGGCCGGATCGCTGGCTTGCAGGCCGGCGGTATCAATCAGCACGACGCGCTTGCGCAGCAGCGGCTCCAGCGCCTGGGCCAGGGACTGGCCCGGATCCACATGGGTCACCGACACATTGAGGATCCGACCCAAGGTTTTGAGTTGTTCCTGGGCACCGATACGGAAACTGTCCATGCTCACCAGGGCGATGCTCTGGGCGCCGTACTTGAGTACATAACGCGCCGCGAGCTTGGCCAGGGTGGTGGTCTTGCCCATGCCGGCCGGGCCGACCATGGCAATGACTCCGCCCTCTTCCAGCGGCTCGACTTCCGGGGTGGCGATCATCCGCGCCAGGTGCGCCAGCAACATGCGCCAGGCCTGACGGGGTTCTTCGATATCGTTGATCAGCGCCAGCAGGTCGCGGGACAACGGGCCGGACAAGCCGATGCGTTGCAGGCGACGCCACAGATTAGCCTGGGCCGGACGGTTGCCTTGCAACTGGTTCCAGGCCAGGGAGCCGAGCTGAACTTCCATCAGTTCACGCAGGCTGTTGAGTTCAAAGCGCATCGACTCCAGGGCCCGCGGGTCGACGCCACCGCCTGACGCAGCCTGAACCGGTGCCGGACGACGCGGCTCGGCCTTGGCCTGCTCGACCAGCGGCTCGGCAGCGGTCAACGGCAGTCCGGCGGTCAGTGGCTGGCCGGCGAACAATTGACGATTAGTGCCCGCGCTGGCTTCGCCGTCGGTGCTGCGCAAGCTCAATTCGGCCTGAGCACTGGCGATGCGCGACTGGGTCTTGCGTAGCTCATCCTCGAGTTCCATGTTGGGAACCCGCGGGGCCAGCGCCGACAATTTGTAATCCAGAGCCGCCGTCAGCTCGACACCGCCGGCGATCCGACGGTTGCCGATGATGGCGGCTTCAGCGCCCAGCTCGTCACGAACCAGCTTCATGGCCTGACGCATATCGGCGGCGAAAAAACGCTTCACTTGCATAAACCACTACCTCAGCCGTTGGGCCCTACTGTCGCAACGATGGTCACTTGCTTGTTGTCCGGTATTTCCTGGTACGCCAGCACATGCAGCCCTGGAACCGCGAGGCGCCCGAATCGCGAAAGCATCGCGCGAATCGGACCGGCCACCAGCAGGATCACCGGTTGGCCTTGCATCTCCTGCCGCTGGGCTGCATCGATCAGCGAACGCTGCAGCTTCTCGGCCATGCTTGGCTCCAGCAGAACGCCCTCTTCCGAGCCTTGTCCTGCCTTCTGCAGACTATTGAGCAATATCTGTTCCAACCTTGGCTCCAACGTGATCACAGGCAGCTCCGACTCAGTGCCTACAATGCTTTGGACGATTGCGCGGGATACGCCAACCCGCACCGCAGCCACCAGAGCGGCGGTATCTTGACTCTTGGAAGCGTTGTTGGCGATCGCCTCGGCAATGCTGCGAATGTCGCGCACCGGCACCTGCTCGGCCAACAGCGCCTGCAACACCTTGAGCAATTGCGACAACGAAACCACACCAGGCACCAGCTCTTCGGCCAGCTTTGGCGAGCCTTTGGCCAGCACTTGCAGCAATTGCTGGACTTCTTCGTGGCCGATCAGCTCACTGGAGTGCTTGTACAGAATCTGGTTCAAGTGGGTCGCAACCACGGTACTGGCGTCCACCACGGTATAGCCAAGGGACTGAGCCTGGGCCCGCTGGCTGATTTCGATCCACACCGCTTCCAGGCCAAAAGCCGGATCCTTGGCGGTAATGCCATTGAGCGAACCGTAGACCTGCCCTGGGTTGATCGCCAGTTCACGGTCCGGGTAGATCTCGGCTTCGGCCAGAATCACGCCCATCAGCGTCAAGCGATAGGCACTGGGTGCCAGATCGAGGTTGTCACGAATATGGACGGTGGGCATCAGAAACCCCAGGTCCTGGGACAGCTTCTTGCGCACGCCCTTGATCCGCGCGAGCAACTGACCACCCTGATTGCGGTCCACCAAGGGGATCAGACGGTAACCGACTTCCAGGCCGATCATGTCGATTGGCGTCACGTCGTCCCAGCCCAGCTCCTTGGTTTCCATGGCGCGAGCCGGCGATGGCAGCAGTTCCTGCTGACGCTTGACCTCCTGCAGGGCCTGAACCTTTTGCACGTTCTGCTTCTTCCAGAACAGGTAGGCGCCACCCGCCGCCAATGCGGCCATGCTCAGAAACGAGAAATGCGGCATCCCGGGGACCAGGCCCATCACGGCCATCAGTCCGGCTGCAACGGCCAACGCCTTGGGCGAAGCAAACATCTGCCGGCCGATCTGCTTACCCATGTCTTCGGAGCCGGACGCACGGGTCACCATGATCGCGGCAGCTGTGGATAACAACAGTGATGGCAATTGCGCCACCAAACCGTCACCAATGGTCAACAGCGCGTAAACCTTGCCGGCATCGCCGAAGGTCATACCGTGCTGGAAGATACCGACAGCCATACCGCCGATCAGGTTGATGAAGAGGATCAGCAGACCGGCGATGGCGTCACCGCGCACGAATTTGCTGGCACCGTCCATGGAGCCGTAGAACTCGGCTTCCTGAGCCACTTCCAGGCGACGGGCCTTGGCCTGGCCCTGGTCGATCAGGCCGGCGTTGAGATCAGCGTCGATTGCCATTTGCTTGCCGGGCATTGCATCGAGGGTGAAACGCGCGCTCACCTCGGAAATCCGCCCGGCACCCTTGGTCACCACCACGAAGTTGATGATCATCAAAATGGCGAAGACGACGATACCGACCACGTAGTTTCCGCCAATCACCACCTCACCGAAGGCCTGGATCACCTTACCGGCAGCGGCGTGGCCTTCATGCCCGTGGATCATCACCACCCGGGTGGACGCCACGTTGAGCGCCAGACGCATCAGCGTCGCCACCAGCAGAATGGTCGGGAACACTGCAAAATCCAGTGGCCGCAATGCGTACACACACACCAGCAGTACAACGATGGACAAAGCGATGTTGAACGTGAAGAACACGTCCAGCAGAAACGGTGGCACCGGCAGCATCATCATGGCGAGCATGACCAGCAGCAACAACGGCACGCCCAGATTACCCCGGCTGAGGTCGGCTACGTTGCTGCGTGCGGTGCTGAATAACTGAGAGCGATCCACCAATAATCCCCGTTCCTGTGAAGCAAACTTTTGACGCCCGAAACGGGCGCAGACGGGGTATTGCAAGAAGCCTTCCAACTTTCGTCGGAGGCTGAAATAGAGGCGCTAGCCAAAGCGCTGAATGCAATCGAGTGGGAGCCCGAATCAGGAGTCGCGGCGCAAATCCGGTGGAATCGGCAAATCCTTGAGAGGCTCGGGGCGCTTGCCCTTGCCGGCGCGGTGTTGACGGATCTGATAGACGTAAGCCAGCACCTGAGCCACGGCCAGGTACAGGCCGCCAGGAATTTCCTGGTCGAGTTCGGTGGAGTAGTAAATCGACCGCGCCAAAGCCGGGGATTCAAGCAGCATCACTTCGTTGGCTACGGCGATCTCACGAATTTTCAGCGCCAGGAAATCACTGCCCTTGGCCAGCAACACCGGGGCATTGCCTTTATCGGGGTCATACTTGAGCGCCACGGCATAGTGGGTGGGGTTGGTGATGACCACGTCGGCGTCCGGGATCGCCGCCATCATCCGGCGCTGGGACACTTCACGCTGCAACTGGCGAATCCGTTGTTTGACCTCCGGCTTGCCCTCCTGGTCCTTGTGCTCGTCGCGGATCTCCTGCTTGGTCATCATCAGCTTCTGCTTGCTCTGATACAGCTGGATCGGCACGTCGATGGCGGCAATCAGAATCAAGCCGCAAGCCATCCACAATGTACTCCAGCCCACCAACTGCACGCTGTGGATGATCGCCTGCTCCAAGGGTTCATGGGCGATGCGCAGCAAGTCGTCGATATCAGCCTGCAGTACCGTCAGCGCTACGAACAGGATCAGGAGGAACTTGCCGAGCGCCTTGAGCAGTTCAATCAGCGCCGTGCTGGAAAACATTCGCTTGAGGCCGTTAGCCGGGTTCATCCGACTGAACTTGGGGGCCAGGCTCTTGCCGGCAAACAGCCAGCCTCCGAGGGAGATCGGACCAATAATGGCCGCCAGCAGGAGAAAGATCAGAACCGGTTGCACGGCCAGGATCGCGATCTTGCCGGAGTGCAGCAGGTATTGCCCCATGGCACCGGGACTGAGCAGTACCTCGCGGGGCAGGGAAAAATTCAGGCGCATGATTTCCAGCAGATCCAGGGCCAGCCCGCCGCCATAAATCAATAATCCACCGACCCCGGCCATCGTCACCGCCAGGGTGTTGAGCTCCTTGGAGCGCGCAATCTCACCTTTGTCCCGGGATTCTTTCTTGCGCTTCTCCGTGGGGTCTTCTGTCTTGTCCTGACCACTCTCGCTTTCGGCCATGGTTCAGCGCGCCTGTGCCATATCGCGTAACAGCTGCAGGGCTTGGGTCGCCAACGGCTGGTACTGATTGAGGATATCCCCCAGGCTGATCCAGAAAATCACCAGGCCGAGCACCAGGGTCAGCGGAAAACCAATGGAGAAAATGTTTAACTGCGGCGCCGCCCGAGTCATGACACCAAAGGCAATATTGACCACCAGCAGCGCGGTAATCGCGGGCAATACCAACACCATCGCCGCGCCCAGAACCCAGCCAAGCTTGCCAGCGATGTCCCAGAAATGATTGACCAGCATCGCGCTGCCCACCGGCAATGTGGTGAAGCTCTCAGTCAGCACCTCAAACACCACCAGGTGCCCGTTCATGGCCAGAAACAGCAGGGTCACCAACATCGTCAGAAACTGCCCGATTACCGCACTGTTCACGCCGTTGGTGGGGTCGATCATGGAGGCGAACGCCATGCCCATCTGGATCGAAATGATTTGCCCGGCGACCACAAACGCCTGAAAGAACAGTTGCAGCGAAAAGCCCATCAAGACGCCAATCAGAATCTGCTCGGCCACCAGCATCAACGCACTGAGGTCCAGGGCGTTGACCGGCGGCATAGGTGGCAGCCCCGGCGCGATGACCACCGTGATCGCCAGGGCGAAATACAGCCGTACGCGGGTCGGCACAAGGGTGGTACCAAAGACCGGCATGCTCATCAGCAGCGCGGTAACGCGAAACAGCGGCAGGATAAATGACGCCACCCAGGTACTGATCTGGGTATCCGTCAGTTCGAGCATCGACATCAGGTCAACCGATCAACTGCGGAATACTGCCGTAAAGCTGCAGGATGTATTCCATGAAGGTTTGCACCAGCCAGGGACCGGCGACGATCAACGTCACCAACATCACCAGCAGACGCGGCAGGAAGCTGAGGGTCTGTTCGTTGATCTGGGTCGCGGCCTGGAACATCGCCACCAGCAAGCCCACCAGCAGGCTGGGTATCACCAGCACGGCGACCATCATGGTCGTCAGCCAGAGCGCTTCGCGGAACAGGTCTACCGCTACTTCAGGCGTCATATTCTTGCTACCCGCACAAATGGCCTAAACACCGCCGAAACTGCCCGCCAGGGTGCCGATGATCAGGGCCCAGCCGTCCACGAGCACGAACAGCATGATCTTGAACGGCAGGGAAATGATCAATGGCGACAACATCATCATACCCATGGCCATGAGCACACTGGCGACCACCAGGTCGATGATCAGGAACGGGATGAAAATCATGAAACCAATCTGGAACGCGGTCTTGAGCTCGGACGTTACGAACGCCGGCACCAGGATGGTCAGCGGCGCTTGATCCGGGCTGGCAATGTCAGTGCGCTTGGACAAGCGCATGAACAGTTCCAGGTCGCTGGTGCGGGTCTGGGCCAGCATGAAATCCTTGATCGGCACTTCAGCCTTGGCCACCGCGTCTTGGGCGGTGATGGTTTCCGCCAGGTAGGGTTGCAGCGCATCCTGGTTCACCCGGTCGAAGACTGGTGCCATGATGAACATCGTCAAGAACAGCGCCATGCCGGTCAGAATCTGATTCGACGGCGTCTGCTGCAAGCCCAGGGCCTGGCGCAGGATCGAAAAGACGATAATGATCCGGGTGAAACTGGTCATCAGCATGACAAACGCCGGGATGAAACTCAGCGCGGTCATGATCAGCAGGATCTGCAGGCTGACCGAATACTCCTGAGCCCCTTCGGCGTTGGTGCCCAAGGTAATTGCCGGGATCGACAGCGGATCGGCGGCAAGCACCAACGGCGCGGCCAGCATCAGGACCACCGCCAACAGGATGCGCAACGGCATTACTTTTTATCCTTCTGATCTTTACCCAACAGTTCCATGAGACGCTGGGCAAACTCGGGGGTGGCCTGCTCGGTGGCCGGCACCTGCACCGGCTCCTTGAGAACATGCAATGCAGTGATAGTGCCCGGGCTAAGCCCCAGCAGAATCTGCTCGTTGCCAACCTGAACCAGGACCAGCCGGTCCCGCGGGCCAAGCGCGCGGGAACCGACGATGTCGATGACCTGCCCCTTGCCGGCTGGCCCCGCCTGCTGCACGCGCCGCAGCAACCAGGCCAGGAAAAAGATCAACCCCAGCACCAACAGCAGACCGAGCACCAATTGCGCCAGTTGCCCGGCGATCCCGCTACCTGCCGCCGGTGCAGCAGCTACGGTGGCTACCGGCTCGGCCGCCAGCACACTGAATGGCAGCATCAAGGCTGCGGCGAAGAAACCTTTCACTCAGCGCAGCTTCTTGATGCGTTCGCTCGGACTGATCACGTCCGTCAGGCGAATGCCGAACTTCTCGTTGACCACCACCACTTCGCCATGGGCGATCAACGTGCCGTTGACCAGTACATCCAGCGGCTCGCCAGCCAGGCGATCAAGCTCGATCACCGAGCCCTGGTTAAGCTGCAGCAGGTTGCGGATATTGATATCGGTGCTGCCCACTTCCATGGAAATCGAAACTGGGATGTCGAGAATCACGTCCAGGTTCGGCCCGTCCAGCGTCACCTGTTCGTTGCTTCTAGGCACGCTGCCAAACTCTTCCATCGGCAGGCGGTTGGAGGCGTGAGCGCCAGTGTCGGCCGCCAGCAAAGCGTCAATGTCGGCCTGCCCGGCGTCGCCGGTTTCTTCCAGGGCTGCAGCCCACTCGTCGGCCAGCGCCTGGTCATCCTGGGTGTTCATATCGTCAGCCATCATTTGTCCTCGGCGGGCAAAAATTCAGTTAAAAACGTAAGGGTTCGACACCGCTCAGCGGCGTTCGATCGGCTCGATCACCTGCAACGCCAGGTTGCCTTTGTGAGAGCCCATCTTGACCTTGAAGGCCGGTACACCGTTGGCGCGCATGATCATGTCTTCAGGCATCTCGACAGGAATAATGTCCCCCGGCTGCATATGCAGGATGTCCCGCAGGCGCAGCTGACGCCGGGCAACCGTCGCGCCGATCGGCACGTCGACATCCAGCACATCCTGACGCAAAGCATTGATCCAGCGCTCGTCCTGATCGTCGAGATCCGACTGGAAGCCGGCGTCGAGCATTTCCCGTACCGGCTCGATCATCGAGTACGGCATGGTCACGTGCAGATCGCCACCACCGCCATCGAGCTCGATGTGGAAGGTCGACACCACAATGGCTTCGCTCGGTCCGACGATGTTGGCCATGGCCGGGTTCACTTCCGAGTTGATGTACTCGAAGTTCACTTCCATGATCGCCTGCCAGGCCTCCTTCAGATCGACGAAGGCCTGCTCCAGCACCATGCGCACGACCCGCAGCTCGGTCGGGGTGAATTCACGCCCTTCGATCTTGGCGTGACGACCATCACCGCCAAAGAAGTTGTCCACCAGCTTGAACACCAGTTTGGCGTCAAGGATGAACAGCGCAGTGCCGCGCAACGGTTTGATCTTCACCAGGTTGAGGCTGGTGGGTACATACAGCGAGTGCACGTATTCACCGAACTTCATCACCTGCACGCCACCGACGGCCACATCGGCCGAACGGCGCAGCATGTTGAACATGCTGATGCGGGTGTATCGGGCGAAACGCTCGTTGATCATTTCCAGGGTCGGCATCCGTCCGCGAACGATGCGATCCTGGCTGGTCAGGTCGTAGCTTTTGACGCTGCCCGGCTCAGCAGCGTTTTCGGTCTGCACCAGGCCATCGTCGACACCATGCAACAGCGCGTCGATTTCATCCTGGGACAACAGGTCCTGCACGGCCATGTCGGGTTCCTACTGCAATACGAAGTTAGTGAAGAGCAACTGTTCGATCACCACTTTGCCGAGCTCTTTCTGAGCCACTTCCTGCACGCTGGCCGTGGCTTTCTGACGCAGCATTTCCTGGCCCACGGGCGTGGCCAGGGTGTCGAAATTCTGTCCGGAAAAGAGCATCACCAGGTTATTGCGGATCAGGGGCATGTGCACCCGCAGCGCTTCCAGGTCAGCCTGGTTGCGACCCAACAGGGTGATACTGACCTGCATGTAGCGTTGGCGACCGTTCTGGGTGTAGTTGGCCACGAAAGCAGGCGCCATCGGCTCGAAAATCGCCGGCTGCTTGCCCACCGGCGCGGCTTCGACCGCCACGGCCGGCTTGCTTTGAGCGTTGTGCATGAAATACCAGGTCGCCCCTACGGAGACGCCAATGGCCAGGAGCAAGCCCACCACGATCAAAATGATCAGCTTGATTTTGCCCTTGGTTGCCGGGTCCTTTACAGCTGCTGCTTCGCTCTTCGCCATGCCAATAATCCGTCACTAATCGGGGTTTTCACTGTTGCACGGCAAGGCAGGAGCAAGTGTTATGCCAGAAGTGTTTGGAGAAAGGGATGTGAGATAAATCTTCAGGACGCCATAAACCAATGTGGGAGCGGGCTTGCTCGCGAAGGCGCAGTGTCAGTCGACATCATTGCCAACTGACACACCGCTTTCGCGAGCAAGCCCGCTCCCACAGGGTTTTCAGCGTTTGGTCAGGCGTAGAAATCGACCGCGCTGGTGCCGATCACGCTGGTGGCAGTGGCTGCTACCTCAGCGATGCTGGCTGGCAGGTCTTCCTCTACCGAATCCACCCGCCCGCCGGACGAAGTTGTGCGCCCCGCCTGAGCCTGTTGCTGCGCTTGCTGATCCTGCCCCTGGGAGCCACGGGATTGGTCAGACACGCTGACATCGACCTGGCCCATACCCTGTTGGGCAAAACTGTCGCGCAGGCGATGCATCTGGCCTTCGAGAGCTTCGCGAACGCCGGAATGAGCGCTCATGAACGTCACTTGAGTCTGTTGATCCGGAACCATGTTCACGCGGATATCCAGACGACCGAGTTCGGCCGGCTGCAACTGGATATCAGCCGCCTTGAGGTTGACGCTCGACAGGTACATCACCCGGTTGACCACCTCTTCAGTCCAGCCGCTCTGATTCATCGCGATAGGCTGGTTGACCGGTATCGCATTGGCGGTTTTTGGCGTGGCGGCCTGGGTCAGCGCCGCCAGGCGGTTGGCGAAGTCATCTACGCGAGTATCGCTGGAAGCAGCGGTCAGATCCTTGAGGCCCTCATTGAGCAAGCCGCCAAATGCCTTTTCACCACCCTGGCTGCCGGGGCCGGTACTGTTCTGGTCAGCCTGCACGGTGAGCATGCTTGCCATGCCGGCGGCAAAGGTTTGAGCAGATGTCGATTCAGCGTCGAGCGATGCCGGGGCAGGTGCCTTGGACTGGGCCTGGCTGGCAGCGGAAACATGGCCGCCCTGCTCCATCGCCAGGCGCAAGGCAGGCAATGCATCGAGCGGATCGGCGGCCGGATCGAATTCAGGATCGACCGCCACCGCAGCCTGGGCCACTGTGGCCAATGGAGCGACCGGCGCCGCCACCGCAGCCGCAGCCACGACTTGGGGCGTCGTCGTGACCACCACGGGCACGGGCTCTGCCTCGGTTGCGACAACCGGCGCGATCATATCCGACAGCAACGCGGGATCCACTGCCGGATCGCCAGAAGCCGCGTCCGCGACCGGGGTTTGTGTAGTGTCGGCGCCGTCATCATTGGCCACTTTGTCATCGGCCGTTGACGGTTTGTCGGCGGGCAAGGATTTGCCGCTATCGGCAACCGTCGTCTCGGGGGCGGCAGCCGTTTCGTTGCCGTCGTCTTTTTTGACGGTGCTATCAGAAACTTCGTCGCGCGCCTGTTTAACCGAGGGTTCAGGCGATGTCGATGCTTTGGCGGGGGCTTGGCGGGCGAAGACCTGAGCGAAGCTGGAGGCTTTATTCCCGAACTCAGGGGCCGCTGCCGGTGAATTGACGGCGGCCTGAGGCTTGGCCTGAACGGTGGCCTGAAGCAATGTATTGGGCGTGACGGGCATAAAAAGGTCTCCGCTGCACTGGAATCATAGGTACAGTCGAGAGAGGACAATGCAAGGGACGGGCCAACCTATTGGCAATGCTCGATTCTCAGCAGTGGAACCCTTCACGCTCTTCTCTGCAAAGCTTGCGAACGTGAGCGAATTCACTGTCGATTTCGCTGACCAGCTTTTCGATCCCGCCTAACGACGGCTGTTTGGCACGTTGCTCCAGTTCGCCGCACAGTTCTGCCAGGCGGATGGCGCCCATGTTGCTGCTGCTGCCCTTGAAGCTGTGGGCCGTGGCACTGAGCTTTTCCGCGTCCCGAGCCTCATGCAGCACACGCAGGCGTGCTTCGGAATCGTTAAGAAAGGTATCCAGCAACTCCAGATACCCGTCCTCCATGACTTCCTTCAACGTACTCAGTACGTCGCGGTCCAGATGAATCTCACTCACTTGTTCGCTCCCTGATCAAGAATGGCGCCGATTATGCCAGAGCCTCCCAGAAAAACTCCACGCGCGCACTACGACCATCGTCTGACCAGCAGGCCTGATGGCTCAACTGACGGACCAGGCTCACGCCGCGCCCCGACAACCGGTTACTGTCCGCAGGTCGCGCCAACACCCGGGCGACATCGAAGCCCTTGCCACTGTCTTCGACCTCAATGACCAGACGACCACCGTCACCGTGAGGCGTGACGTGCACATGAACCCGGACGTGACCGCTGTTCAATTCATCCAGGCGCTGGTTGCGCTCGCTGTAGTAACGGGCGAAACCCGACGCGTCGCGCTTGATACTCGAGTCGAGCCCCAACACGCCATGTTCCAGCGCATTGGAGTAGAGCTCCGAAAGCACGCTGTAAAGGGCGCCACTCTGAGCCCTGAGCCCATGAACCTCAAGCAACAGCTGCAACAGGTACGGCATTGGGTTGAACCGCCTGAGCGTCTGCGCGCGAAACTCGAAACTCATCGACCAGTCCAGCGGGCTGGACTGACCGCTATCGGAATAGACCGGCGGCGGCGGGTTGAGTTGCGTCGGTGCGACCAAACGCACCTCGACCATACTGAAGTCATCCCGCGGCTCGCCGCGAAAGTCTCGCAAGGCTTGCTGGATGTCTTCGAAAAGACAGTCGGGCTCGCGATTGGCCGAAAAGACCTGTTGCAAACGCTCCACGCCAAACAGCTGCTCATTGTCGTCGGCGGTGTCGATAACGCCATCGGATAGCAGGAATACCCGGTCACCCAGCGACATGGGGTGTACTTCAGTGCGGTCATCGAACAACTGGGGAGTGAGCACCCCCAGCGGCAGGTGCCGCGCCGGCAATGGCGTGCGCACGCCGCTGAGGCTGTCATGCAGGTAACCATCGGGCATGCCGCCGTTCCAGACTTCCACCGTGCAGCGCTGGAAACTCAGACATAACAGGGTCGCGCAACAGAACATGTCCACCGGCAGGATGCGCTTGAGTTTGGCGTTCATCTCCCGCAGGATCTGCGCCAGGCCATAGCCTTTGGCGGTCATGCCGTAGAACACCTCCGCCAGCGGCATCGCGCCGACCGCGGCCGGCAAACCGTGTCCGGTGAAATCCCCCAGCAGGATGTGCATGTCGCCTGCCGGATTGAATGCGGCCAGCAGCAAATCGCCGTTGAACAGCGCGTAGGGGGATTGCAGGTAGCGGATGTTCGGTGCGCTCAGACAGCCGGAATGGGCGATCTTGTCGAACACGGCCTTGGCTACGCGCTGCTCGTTGAGCAGGTAGTCATGGTGCCGGGATATCTGGTCACGCTGCTCCACGACAGTGGCCTGCAACCGACGCAAGCGGTCCATGGCCTTGATCTTGGCGGCCAGGATGACCTGGTTATACGGCTTGGCCAGAAAATCGTCCCCCCCGGCCTCCAGACATCGGGCCAAGGCTTCACTTTCGGTCAACGAGGTGAGAAAAATGATCGGAACCAACTGCTCCCCGGCCAGTTGCTTGATCTTTTGCGCCGCCTCGAAACCATCCATCACCGGCATCATCGCATCCATCAGCACCAAGTGTGGACGCTGCTGGATATAGATATCCACCGCCTCGGCGCCGTCAGCCGCGGTGAGCACGTGATGGCCCTGACGACGGACAATAGTCGACAGCAGCAGTCGGTCAGCGGCACTGTCTTCGGCAATCAGGACCGTCAGCGGTTCGAGGTCGGACAACATGGCTGCAGGTCAAGCTTTTCCGGGATGAAGCTTGTCCTGGAGATGGCCTGCCTGTGGCTTGTCTTTTTCTCCCGCGCTGTCTTTCCCTGCGTCTTCTTTCGGATAGATATCGAACAGCTTGTCGAAGTTGGAGATCGCCAGGATTTTCTTGACGTCACTGTTACTGTTCACGATCCGGATATCCGAATCTTCGCCGCCGGCATGATCGCGCAGCAACAGGAGCATGCCCAAGGCGGAACTGTCGAGATAGGTGGCTTCTTTCAAGTCCACCACAATGGATTCGGGCTTTTGGTTGAGCCGCTCGTAAGACTCGCGAAACTCTTGATGCCGGCCAAAATCGAAACGACCCTTGATCGAGATCGTCAGCTTTTGCCCATCGGGGGATACTTCGGTAACGACTGACATGTTCGGCTTCCTTGTCATGGACATACGTGTACAAGGTTTAGCACCTGGTAGAAGTCTGAGCAAGGTTTGCAACACTTGCCTCGCAAAATCCCGGCCCGATGATCAATACGGATCCTGACGCGGCAGACGCTGGGACAACTCATCCAGCAGTTTTTGCTCGCGTCTGTCCTCCAATCGCCGCGCTTCGTCGATATAACGCTGTACGAGTTTGCGCAGGCCTTCGACCCGGGCGAAAGCTTCTTGCCAGCTCTGACGGGCCTTTTCCAGGTTGTTCTGGTGCCAGACCAGACTCTGGCGCTGCTGGTCGATGGCGGTGCCCAGTTGCGCAAGAAAGCCCTGGTAACCCAGCAACCATTGGCCGGAAACGCCATGACTGCCACGGGCGATCCATTGTTCCTGATATTCGAGGCGAAAGTTTTCCAGGTCCGCCAGTTTGCTTTCGGCGACTGCCACCTGGCCCTGGAAATAGGCCATGCGCTGGACGGCGGTTTTTTCGGCCTTTTCCGCCATCTCCACCACGGGCGCCAGACGTGCCGCACGACTCGTGGCCATGGCCGGTTACCCGCCTGCGACCGGAGTGAAGATGCTCTGCAGGTGCGCTTCGCTGGCGCCCATGCCGATGTTGTCGTTCAGGCTCTGGCGCAGATAAACCGCCATTGCCGGATAGAGATTGATGGCGGTATCGGTCTCACGATCACCGCCCGGCACGTAGGCACCCACGCTGATCAGGTCACGGCTTTGCTGATAGCGTGACCAGTATTGCTTGAACTGTTGCGCACGCTTCAAGTGCTCGGCGCTGATGACCGACGGCATGACCCGGCTGATGGAGGCCTCGATGTCGATGGCCGGATAGTGCCCCTCTTCGGCCAGACGCCGGGACAACACGATGTGACCGTCGAGCACGCCACGGGCCGAGTCGGCAATGGGGTCTTGCTGGTCGTCGCCTTCGGACAGCACGGTATAGAACGCCGTGATCGAACCGCCGCCCTTCTCCGCATTACCCGCGCGTTCAACCAGCTTGGGCAACTTGGCGAATACCGAGGGTGGATAGCCCTTGGTGGCCGGCGGCTCGCCGATGGCCAGGGCGATTTCCCGCTGGGCCTGGGCGAAGCGGGTCAACGAGTCCATCAGCAGCAGGACGTTCTTGCCCTTGTCGCGGAAATACTCGGCGATCCGCGTGCAATACATGGCTGCCCGCAGACGCATCAATGGCGCATCATCGGCCGGCGAAGCCACCACCACTGATCGTTTGAGACCCTCTTCGCCGAGGATGTGCTCGATGAATTCCTTCACCTCGCGCCCCCGTTCGCCGATCAGCCCGACCACGATAATGTCCGCCTCGGTGAACCGGGTCATCATGCCCAGCAGCACACTCTTGCCCACCCCGGTACCGGCAAACAGACCCAGACGCTGACCGCGTCCGACCGTCAACAAACCATTGATGCACCGGATGCCCACGTCCAGCGGTACGCTGATGGGGTCGCGCTTGAGGGGGTTGATCGTCGGGCCGTCCATCGGCACCCAATCCTCGGCCTTCATGCCGCCCTTGCCGTCCAAGGCACGCCCGGCGCCGTCCAACACCCGTCCGAGCATGCTCATGCCCATGGGCAGCCGACCGGTGTCAGCCAAAGGCACCACCCGCGCGCCAGGTGCGATGCCGGCTACGCTGCCCACCGGCATCAGGAAAACCTTGCTGCCAGAGAAACCCATGACTTCGGCTTCGACCTGGACCGGGTGATAGCTGTCGTCGTTGATCACCATGCAGCGACTGCCCATGGCGGCACGCAGGCCCTCGGCTTCGAGGGTCAGGCCAACCATACGCAGCAAGCGCCCTTCCAGGATAGGCTGTCCGGCCAGCTCGGTGGCCTCGGCGTAGCTGCCCAGGCGCTTGCCGAAGCTGGTTCGCTCAAGGCGCATCGCGGCCGTCCAGCTCAGGAGCACTGAGTTCAAGAGCATCCGATTCTGCGGCGTCTTGATCAATATGGGTGTCAACCGGGGGTTCGTCCGGCAATTCCAGGCTCAGGTCGGCAGCGGCCGGGTGCAGTGCCTGCTCGTGCAACTGGTCGAAGAGCTTGGCCATGATCTGGCTGATGCGGGTTTCGATGGTCGCATCAATGCGGCTGTGCTCGGTTTCCACACGGCAACCGCCCGGCAGCAGGGCTTCGTCCTCGACGATGCGCCAGGTTTCTTCATGACGTTCACGCAGCGACTTGACCAGTTCGAAATCCTGAGGATTGATGTACAGCCGCACATTGCCCACCCCCAACGGCAAAAGCTTGAGGGCTTCGCGCATGACGTGTTCGATCTGGCTCGAATCAATGGCCAGTTCACGCTGGATCACTTGTCGAGTGATGTGCTGCACCAGCCCGACCAGGGACTTCTCGATCTGAGTGTCCTGCTCGGCGATAGGCTCGAACAGGTTGAGCATCAGCGATTCCAGCGCACGGAGCTTGGCTGTCAGCGCTACGTCGGCTTCCTGGCGAACCTTGAGCGTAGTGCTATGGAAACCTTCTTTTTCACCAATGGCGAAGCCTTCGTTGTAGGCCTCCTGACGAATGCTTTCGACTTCTTCGAGGGTCAGTGGCTGGACTTCTTCCAGCGGCACCTCCTCCATTTCCGGCAGTTCTTCCTCGGGCTCAGGCTCAGGCTCGGGGATGTGCGGATCGAAGCTGGGCAGCGACCAGACGTCAAAACCACCGACGTCCCGAGCGCGGATCAGGTCGCTGGGTGAATCATCACTCTTGGCAGACATAACGACCTTAGATCATCTCTTCGCCGCCCTTGCCACCGAGCACGATCTCTCCGGCTTCGGCCATACGGCGGGCGATGGTGAGGATTTCCTTTTGTGCGGTTTCCACGTCGCTGACACGTACCGGGCCCTTGGCCTCGAGATCGTCGCGCAACAGTTCGGCCGCCCGTTTGGACATGTTCTTGAAGATCTTTTCCTTGACGCCTTCGTCCGACCCCTTGAGGGCCAGTACCAGGACGTCGGAGGACACTTCGCGCAACAACGCCTGAATGCCACGATCGTCGACATCGGACAGGTTGTTGAACACGAACATGAGGTCTTCGATCTGACCGGACAGGTCTTCGTCGAACTCGCGGATCGAGTCCATGAGCTGGCCTTCGATCGAACTGTCGAGGAAGTTCATGATGTCCGCCGCGCGCTTGATACCACCCAGGGTGGTGCGCGAGGCATTGGAGTTACCCGAGAACTGCTTCTCGAGAATCTGATTCAATTCTTTCAGGGCCGCCGGCTGTACGGTATTGAGCGACGACACCCGCAGGATGATGTCCAGGCGCACCTTATGATCGAAGTTACCCAGCACTTCACCGGCCTGGTCCGGGTCGAGGTAAGCCACCACGATCGCCTGGATCTGCGGGTGCTCGTAGCGAATCACGTCAGCCACTGCGCGCGGCTCCATCCACTTGAGGCTGTCCAGGCCGCTGGTGTTGCCGCCCAGCAGAATCCGGTCGATCAGGCCATTGGCCTTGTCCTCGCCCAGCGCCTGGGTGAGCATTTTGCGCACGTAGTCGTCGGAGCCGACGCCCAGGCTGGTCTGGTCGCCGACGATGTCGACGAACTCACTCATCACCTGCTCGACCTGCTCACGGTGCACGTTGCCCATCTGCGCCATGGCCACGCCCACGCGCTGAACCTCCTTGGGCCCCATGTGACGCAACACCTGGGCGGCGTCGGTCGATCCCAGGGACAGCAGCAAAATCGCGGCTTTGTCGACCCGGGACAATTTGGCAACAGCGGCTCGATTATCACTCATCTGCGTTAATCCACTCTTTCACGACCTGAGCCACACGACCCGGGTCTTCTGCCACCAGACTCTTGATAGCGTTCAACTGAGCGTCATAGCCTTCGCTCGGACTTGGCAGCAGAATACTCTGCGGCCCACCGAGGCTGACGCGATCATTGGCCAATTCGCCATCCAGGCCGCCCATGCCTCCCAGCTCTACATCACCCAAGCCAGCCAACTGCTTGTTCTTGCCACCACCGGTGATGTTATTGAGCACCGGACGCAGCACGCCGAACACCAGGATCAGGATGAACAGCACACCCAATACTTGCTTGACCACATCCCAGAACCAGGGTTGCGAATAAAATGGAATGTCGGCGATTTCTTCGCCGCGCTCCTGGGAGAACGGCACGTTGATCACGCTCACGCTGTCGCCACGGCTGGCGTCGAAACCCACCGCGTCCTGCACCAGGCGAGTGAACCGTGCCAGTTCGTCGGCACTCCACGGCGCACGGCTGGTTTCGCCATTGGCCGGGTTGATCTTGACCTGATCGTCCACCACCACCGCCACCGATAGGCGATTCAAACGGCCCTGCTGCTGCTTGGTGTGGCTGATGGAACGGTCGAGCTCGAAGTTCTTGGTCGACTGTTGGCGCTTGTCGGCCGGGTACGGCGCCAGCATCGGCTGACCGGTGGCCGGGTCCATGATCTGTTGACCGTTGGCGTCGATCAGCGGCTGGCCCGGTTGCACCATGCCAGCGGCCGCAGTGGCACCACCGGTGGTTTGGGGCGCGCTGGCCGGCGACGGCGGTTGGTTGCTAAGCGCACCAGGTACCCCTTGCGGGCCATTGCTGGCGGTGCGCTGCTCGTTCACCGACTGTTCGCTGCGCAACGCCGGTTGATCGGGGTTGAACTGTTCGGACGTCGATTCGACGGAGCTGAAATCCACATCGGCCGACACCTCGGCCTTGTAGCGGTCGTTACCCAGGATCGGTTGCAGGATGTTGTGCACCCGCTGAGTCAGCATGCCTTCCATGCGACGGCTGTAGTCGAATTGCTTGCCGGCCATGGTCAGAGCAGAGTTCTCCGCCTGATCGGATAACAAGTTGCCCTTCTGGTCGACCACGGTGATCTGGGACTTGCTCAACTCGGGAACACTGGTTGCCACCAGATTGACGATAGCCACGACCTGGCTGGGCTCCAAAGAGCGACCGGAATACAGTTCAACCAGTACCGAGGCGCTTGGCTTGCGCTCATCGCGCACAAACACCGAGCTTTTTGGAATCGCCAGGTGCACACGGGCACCCTTGACGTTGTTCAGGCTGGCAATGGTACGCGCCAATTCGCCTTCAAGGCCGCGACGATAACGGGTCGCCTCCATGAACTGGCTGGTACCCAGGCCCTGGTCCTTGTCGAGGATCTCGAAACCGATATTGCCATCGGTGGGCGTTACGCCAGCAGCGGCGAGTTTGAGGCGCGCGCGCGCCACGTCGTCGGCCTTGACCAGCAAGGCGCCGGAATTGGGTTCGACGGTATAAGGAATGTCGGCGGCAGCCAGGGTCTCCATGACTTGCTTGGCGTCCATGCCCTCCAGACTGCCGTACAAAGGACGGTAGTCCGGCTGCTGGGACCACAGCACCACGGCAAACCCGATCGCCACGCTCGCAGCCAGGCCGACCAACAGGCCCACCTGACGCAGCATGGTCATCTCGGAGAGGTTTTCCAGGAAGGACAGACCGAACAGCGGCGGTTTGCCGTCGGGCGGAGTGGCCTTGGCCGGAACGTTATCAGCGACTGCTTCTGCCATGACTCAATAATTTCCTTAGACCGGCATCTGCATGATGTCTTGGTAGGCTTGAACCAGCTTGTTGCGAACCTGGGTCAACGCCTGAAACGAGACACTGGCTTTCTGCGAAGAGATCATCACGTCCGTCAGGTCGACGCCACTTTTGCCAATCTCGAAAGCACTGGCCAATTGACTCGACGCCTGCTGGGTATCGTTCACTTTATTGACGGCTTGACCGAGCATGTCGGAAAAACTGCTGGCACCCACTTCCGGGACCGCGACCGACTTAGGCTGTGCCATGGCGTCCATTTGCATGGCCCGCATGTCCAGCATCAACCGATTAAATTCAATACCTTGGCTCATGGTCTACTCTCTCTGGCGGCCCGCATTTTTTTGACACTTACTCAGCGGGTACACAGGTATTAGCAACAAGGGTGCCAGCTCCGTGGCGACAGAAAACAAATGCTCACATAAGCTCATGTGGGAGCGGGCTTGCTCGCAAAGACGATCTGTCAGTCACATTTGCATTGGCTGAACCACCGCTTTCGCGAGCAAGCCCGCTCCCACATGGATTTTCGGTGCATACCACTCAACTGGCGAAGAGATAAGCCTCCACGTCCATCCCCGCATCACGCATTTGCGCCAGCTTGTAGCGCAGGGTGCGCGGGCTGATCCCCAGGCGCTCGGCCGCTTCCTTGCGCCGCCCGCGCTCGGCGCGCAGGGTGTCGATGATCATCTGGAATTCGCGACGACGCAGATCGTCTCCCAAAGCACCGGCCGATTCGCCCTCCACTTCCACCGGAGGGGCAAACGCCGGGACCGCGGTCGCTGCCGGCAATGGCGCGCAGGCCACCGGCCCGCTCAGACAGAAATCTTCCGGCTGGATCAAACCGCCCTGCTGCAGAATCAATGCCCGCTGAATGGCGTTGTCCAACTCCCGTACATTGCCAGGCCAACGGTAGGCAATCAGAAACGCCTGGGCCTCGGGGGACAGTCGGGCTGCCGCGTGCTTCATTTTATTGACGTGTTTGCTCAGCAGACGCTCGGCCAGTGGCAGGATATCGGCGGTGCGCTCGCGCAACGGTCGCCAGGCCAGCGGAAACACGGACAGACGGTAATAAAGGTCTTCACGAAAACGCCCTGCCGCCACTTCGCCGGCCAGGTCGCGGTTGGTGGTCGCCACAACGCGGATATCCAGGCTGATAGGCTTGCGCGCACCGACCCGCTCCACTTCCCGCTCCTGCAACACGCGCAACAGCTTGGCTTGCAGGCCGAGGGGCATTTCGGAAATTTCATCGAGCAGAATCGTGCCACCGTCAGCCTGCTCGAACTTGCCGGCCTGGGCCGAGATCGCGCCAGTAAACGAGCCCTTCTCGTGACCGAACAGCGTCGCTTCCAGCATATTGTCGGGAATCGCCGCACAGTTGATGGCAATGAATGGTTCGCTGGCACGCCGGGATTGCTGGTGAATGTAGCGTGCCAGCACCTCCTTGCCGGTGCCGGACTCGCCGGAAATCAAAACAGTGGAGTCACTGCGCGCCACCCGCGCGGCCAACGCCAGCAACTGCGCGCTGGCCGGCTCGATCGCTATCGGGCCTTCGCCCTCGACGGCGGGGCTGCCCAAGGCATGGCGAGCCACCAGGTCCAACAGCGCCTTGGGCTCGAACGGCTTGACCAGATAATCCGCAGCTCCTTGGCGCATGGCATCCACGGCGCGCTCGACGGCACCGTGGGCAGTCATCAGCAGGACCGGCAATTGAGGTTGGCGGGCGCGCAACAGACCAAGCAGTTGATGGCCATCCATACCCGGCATGTTGACGTCACTGACCACCAGGCCGAAGGTCTCTTGAGCCACAGCCAGCAAAGCATCTTCCGCCGAACCGACGGCGGTGTAATCGTGCCCGGCCAGCACCAGGGTATCGGCCAGCGCCTCACGCAGGGCCCGGTCATCCTCAACCAGTAACACCTTGATCGCCATGACCTTCACTCCACTCCCGGCGTACTGCAGAACAATGGCAAGAGCACCAGTGCACAGGTGCCACGCCCCAGCCGCGAGCGCAGTTGCAATTCTCCCTGATGGGCGCGCGCCACAGCCTTGACCACGGTCAGGCCAAGGCCCGTGCCTGTAGTCTTGGTGGTAAAAAAGGGTTCGCCCAAACGCGTCAGCACCGCTGGCTCGATGCCGCTACCACTGTCACTGACACATAAGCGCAAGGTATTGCCACGTGTATACAAGTGCACCTTGAGCCGGACATCGCCGCCACTGGCCTGGACCGCGTTTTCGATCAGGTTCAACACCGCCCCCACCAGGGTGTCGCGGTTACACAACACCTCGCCAGCATGGCTGTCGCATTGCCAGCGAATCGGCAGGTCCTGCACGTGGGTCAATGCGGCGGCTTGCAAGGATTGCAGCAAAGCCTTGGGGGTAACGCGATCGGTCAATGGCAACTCGCCTCGAGCGAACACCAGCATGTCGCGCACTTGATGCTCCAGCTCGTGCAGCCGCTCTTTCAGGCGCCCGGCGAAGCGTTGCTGGGTATGCACCGGCAGCTGCTGCTCGGTCAGATGACTGGCGTACAGCAAGGCGGCCGACAGCGGGGTACGAATCTGATGAGCCAGCGAGGCCACCATTCGCCCCAGGGAAGACAGGCGCTCGTGGCGGGCCAGTTGATCTTGCAGATGACGGGTTTCAGTCAGGTCATTGAGCAACACCAACTGCCCGGGCTCGGCGTCCAGCGAACGAGTCGAGATGGACAGGCGCCGACCGTCCTTGAGCGACACTTCATGACCGTCGTCTTCACGCGGGGCGAAGCAGCGGGCGATGACGTGCCGCCACAACTCGCCCTCCAACGGCAGGCCGAGCAGCTCGCAGGCCGCCGGATTGGCTTCGCGCACGCGCCCATGGGCATCGATGACGATAACGCCACCGGGCAACAGGTCGAGGAGATTTTGCAGCCGATTGGCCAGCCGTTCCTTTTCCGCCAACTCCTGCATACGCTGGGCACTGACCACTGCCAGCTCGCCCTTGAGCTCAGTGACGCGAGCTTCAAGCAGGCTGTAGGAATCGGTCAACCGGCTGGACATCTGGTCGAACAGCGAATAGGCCTGCTCAAGTCCAACCCGGCTTGCCTGTTCGGCGGACGGCATGATCCCCGGCTCGGGGACAGGGGAGATCTGGGCGGCTTGGGTCATCGTGCTCTCTCGCTTGGCTGACCGTCAGTTAAACGGAACGTTGCGAGGGATGTAGCAATACCCGTGCCGAAAAAAAACCGCCTGAAAAATCAGACGGTTGGAAAACAGGCGTCAATCATCCGCCTGTTCATCTCCTTCGCGACGGCTCATGCCGTACTTGCGCATCTTCTCCACCAGGGTGGTACGACGGATGCGCAGGCGTTCGGCGGCGCGGGCCACGATACCGTTGGCATCGTCCAGAGCCTGCTGGATAAGGCCTTGCTCCAGGCCTCCCAGATAATCCTTGAGATCAAGGCCTTCTGGTGGCAGCAGGGCATTGGCGGTGAAGTCCGGCGTATGGCCGTTGATTGCCACGCGCTCTTCCAGATCGCTGCGCAGGCTATCAACCATTTGCTCGTCTTCATCGTCGACATAACGGAATTTCTTCGGCAACTCGACCACGCCGATCACACCGTAGGGATGCATGATCGCCATGCGCTCGACCAGGTTGGCCAGCTCACGGACATTACCCGGCCAACCGTGGCGGCACAGGGACATGATTGCCGCCGAGTTGAAGCGGATCGAACCGCGCTTCTCGTGCTCCATGCGCGAAATCAGCTCGTTCATCAGCAGCGGAATGTCTTCGACCCGCTCACGCAACGGCGCCATTTCAATCGGGAAAACATTGAGGCGGTAATAGAGGTCTTCGCGGAAACTGCCCACCTCGATCATGCTCTCGAGATTCTTGTGGGTTGCGGCGATGATTCTTACATCGACGCTCTGGGTCTTGTTGCTGCCCACGCGCTCAAAGGTGCGCTCCTGCAAGACCCGCAGCAACTTGACCTGCATCGGCAACGGCATGTCACCGATTTCATCGAGAAACAGCGTGCCGCCGTTGGCCAGCTCGAACCGCCCGGCCCGGCTGGTGATGGCGCCGGTGAACGCGCCCTTCTCATGCCCGAACAGTTCACTTTCCAGCAACTCGGCCGGGATCGCGCCACAGTTGACCGGCACGAACGGCGCTTCGCGACGCTTGGAATGGTAGTGCAGGTTGCGCGCAACCACTTCCTTGCCGGTGCCCGACTCACCCAGGATCAACACGCTGGCGTCGGTATCGGCGACCTGCTGCATCATCTGGCGCACATGCTGGATCGCCCGACTGGTGCCGACAAGGCTACGGAAAAGGTTGGGTTCGCGATGCCGGCCGCGCTCGCGCGCCTGGTCGTACATCTCGCGATAAACCTGGGCGCGGTGCAGCGAATCGAGCAACTTGCTGTAGCTGGGTGGCATTTCCAAGGTGGAAAGTACCCGGCGGCGCTGGTCCTCAGGCAAGTCAACGGAAGAATTTTCGCCCATTAACAAAACCGGAAGGAACTCATCCCAGGTTGAGAGTGTCTTTAGCAAGCCCAAAAGCGTTGCGGGCGCATTTACGGTCCCAATCAGAACGCAAATGACTTCACGACTGGACGACAAAGAGCCGACGGCCTGCTGCCAGTCATGGCTTCCGCAGGGTAAATTTTCTTCACCAAGAAAATTTAGGATCACCGCCAAATCGCGGCGGCGGACGCTATCGTCATCGATCAGGAGAATTTTGGTTTCACGCCACATGCAATAGCAACTTCCCTAGTCAACTCAATGCCCGGAATTAGGGGGCAAGCTAGACGCTTGCAGACTTGTCATGCCTGTAGACGCCTGAAATCTGTAAACAGCCACTAGTTAAGTCAAAAATCCGTGCACAGTCAAATTTATGGCGCACTTTGTTCGGATTAACTGAGCGTTAACCGAACAGATGGTAAACCTTTGCCGCGTTCTGCGCTTGATGGATCTGCGACATCTCGTCGACGATCGCCTGACGCTCGCCAGTCGCCGCCTCCAGCAGTTGCCGATAGACCCCCAGCAACTCCTCAAGATTGCTCCGCAACGCCGCCTCGTCCACCTCGGGCTCGCTCAGAACGTCTTCCATGCAGGAACGGCACGCCAGGTCCAATTGACCGATGGCCTCCCAGTTGCGCTCGGCCAGGGCACCGACGAGGGCATCACGGGTTTGTTCGATTCGCTGCAAGACAAGACTCATGAGCGTGCTCCTTAGAATTGCGGACCAGGGGCGGCGATGGCATCCCAACCTTCCTTGACCGTGCTCAGCAGATCGGCGACTTCGTCGAGGATCTTCGGGTCGGTCTTGGCGTTGGCTTCGGCCAGGCGCTTCATCATGTAGGTATAGAGGCCATCCAGCTCGGTGACCGACTCGGCCTGGTTTTCCAGGTCCAGGCCTTCACGTAAACCGCCAATGATGCCGATGGCCTTGCTGATCAGTACGCCTTTGTTGGCGATATCCTTACGCTCCATCGCACCCTTGGCCTGGGCAATGCGGTCCAAACCGCCCTCCATCAGCATCTGCACCAGACGATGGGGACTTGCTTCGGAGGTTTGCGCCTGGGCGCCAATCTTCTGGTATTGGCGAAGGGCTAACATCGGATTCATGTTCTACCTCATCAAAAAACTTCGGTTCGTATAAACAGCGTATCGACGCCGCGTCAAAAAACTTTAGATCGAAAAAGCCGAAAGCCCGGAGCGCTGTCAAAACGCTGCCGGGCTTTTTTGTATCGGTCGAAACTCAGCTATTTCTCTGTTGCGCCGTCATCGCTTCGAACATGGACGTAATGTTGCTGGCGGTGGCTTTAAGCCTGCCGACCAGGGTGTCCATGTCGTTGTACTTCTTGGTAAGTACGGCGGTGAGGGTTTCGATACGACGATCCAGGGCCAGCTGGTCTTCGACCAGTTTTGCCTTTACGCGGTCGAGGTTCTTGGAGCGCGTGGTCAGAATGGCCTCTACATCATCGGCCGTACCCTCACCATTTTTAATACCTTCCGTGTAAGGCTTGATCGCATTTTCCATGCGTTCAAGCAGACCATTTTCACCGACAAACAGTGTCTGGATCTCCCCACCCAACTGCTTTTCGTTCAACGCTGCGCTAAATTTCGTGCTATCGAAATCCAGAGCACCGGTCGACTGATTGGTGGTGATCCCTAACTGAGATAGAACAGTCAGCTTGTCACCGGCGCCGGTTTGCGACAACGGACCACGAATGGCTGCCAAAATCGAGCGCGGTAACGAATCACCGGTCAGTGCGGCCGGGACAGAGTTGCCTTCGGCATCTGTGGTCGGCTTGGTCAGGGATGTCACGGCTTTCGCAATAGCGTTATAGGCATCAACAAACTTCTGGATCGAAGCTTTCAAACCGTCGGCATTGGGGGCAACAGTGACGGTCGTCGGGCCGGTTTTTTCGACGAGCAACGTCATGCTCAGGCCCGAGATGACGTTGTCCAGTTTATTGGTCGGACTGGTCATCGATAGTCCGTCGACAGTGAATACTGCGTCCTTGGCGAGACTGATCGAACCTGAGGAGGTTGCGCTAGGCGTGCCCATCAAAGTAGAGCCGTCCGCCGCCAAGCTGGCGATACCGCTGAGGGAGATATCGTTACCCGCACCGGTTTTGGTCGACCCCACCACCAGACGCGAACCGAAACTGTCAGTCACGATGTTGGCGGTCAATCCACTGGAGGAGTATTTACTATTGATGGCGTCCCGCACCGATTGCAGTGTCGCGTCGGCGGGTATCTCTAGAGCGTAATTAGTCCCGCCCTGACTGATAGTCAGCGTACCGGCCTCCACCGCACTGGAAGTACCACCGGCGAATGCGGCGGTCGCAACCTTTGAAGAAGTCGCCAGCGTATCGACGTCTATCGAGTAGGTACCGCTCACCGCCGAGTTGCCGGCCGTCACCGTCAGCGCGCTGGTATTGGCTGAAGTCGCGGCCACTCCGGTAAATTGAGGCGTGGTGGTACTGCCCAAGCCTTTAAGAGCAGACTGGAATGTAGCCAGCAGCGACCTCAGGGTGCCAATCCCGGAGATATTGGCCGTGTTCGTCTTGGTGGCACGGTCGATCTGACCCTGCTTGGCTGCTTTGTCAGAATCCACCAATGCCTTGACGATAGCACCGGTATCAAGGCCAGAGCCTAAACCCAAGCCAGGTAGAATTGGACTTGCCATGTGGGACTCCCTTCAGTGTGCCGCCGGCCTTTTGACCTTTACAACGCTCAAAAGAACCCAACAACAAAATTCGTGCCAGCTGTCAGGCTTGTGCGCTGAACAACAGGCTGCTTGCATCATTCAAACTGTTCGCCAGTTTAAGCACTTCTTCATTTGGGATCTGGCGAATCACTTCACCGGAACCACTGGCAATCACTTTGACGACCACTTTGCCTGAAGGCTCATCGATTGAGAACTCCAGGTTGCGCTTGACCGACTGAACGAAGGTTTCGATTTCCTGAACCGCCCTCTTCAGCTTCTCCTGCTCGGCCTCAGCGTCTTTGGGTTCATCCTTGACCGGTACCACGCTGGCAACATCGGCCCGAGGCTTCTCCACTGGCTTGTCGGCAATTGTCGTCGCCGGCTTCGCAGCTGGATAAGACAAGTTCAGCTTCACGCTCATATCCATGTCCATCACCTCTTGAACGGAAAAAGCGAGAGAGCACGCAAGCGCACTCCCCCGCTAAAACTCATCCAGCTATTACTGAAGCAGCTTCAGTACAGCGGATGGCAGCTGGTTGGCCTGAGCCAGAACCGAAGTGGAAGCCTGTTGCAGAGTCTGCTGCTTGGTCAGCTGGGCAGTTTCAGCAGCGAAGTCGGTGTCTTGAACGCGACCCAGTGCAGCGGCGGCGTTTTCGTTGACGTTCTGCAGGTTGGAGATGGTGCTGGTCAGACGGTTCTGTGCAGCACCGAGGTCAGCACGGCTGGCGTTGATGGTGGCCAGAGCAGCGTCGATTGCGACGATTGCTGCTGCGGTGTTGGTTTCAGCAGTGTCACTGTCAACAGCGCTGATCACGATGGTGCCAGAGTCAACACCCAGAGTCGATGCATCGAAGCTGTCGCTCAGAGTCAAAGTGATCTGGTTGGTAGCGCCAGTGTTGGAACCGACCTGGAAGGTCATGGTGCCAGCGGAACCGTCGATCAGGTTCTTGCCGTTCAGGTTGGTCGAATCGGCGATACGGGTCAGCTCGTCCGACATCTGGGCAAATTCTTTGTCCAGAGCAACACGGTCAGCAGTGCCGTTGTTGTCGTTTCGAGCCTGTACTGCCAGTTCACGCATACGCTGCAGAATGTTGGTGGATTCCTGCAGTGCGCCTTCAGCGGTCTGAGCGATGGAGATACCATCGTTGGCGTTTTTGATCGCAACGGTTTGACCGCGGATTTGCGAGGTCATACGGGTAGAGATCTGCAGGCCGGCGGCGTCGTCTTTGGCGCTGTTGATTTTCAGGCCGGAAGACAGACGAGTCATCGAAGTGGACAGTGCATCGGAAGCCTTGTTCAGGTTCTTTTGAACGTTCAACGATGTGACGTTAGTGTTTACTGTTAAAGCCATGACGAATTCCTCGTTGGTTGGGTACTGCGGCTTCCGGCCCTGGCAACCGCCGGGTGTGGCCTAGAGAACCTTCGTAATAGTTATCGTCGTAATCGGAACTTGCTTTAGCGGTTTTTTCAAATAATTTGCCATCAGGGTGCCACCCCTCGTAAATCAAGGACTTGGCAGAGGCTAGGAGGTAGAAAAATGACGTCAGGGAAATGCCAGGGCCATCCTTCTATCAAGCAGGAGCCCTAGCTGAGAGGAAAAAGGACTTAAACCGTCTGACCAGTGGTCAACAGGTCAACCAGCTCGTACTCAAGATAATCCGCCAGCGAGAGCCAGTTCTGAGCCTGCTGATCGTTGAACATCAAGCCAAGCAAACCACCCCACGATGACTGGACATCGCCAGGCATAAGCTCGACAAAAGGCTGGGCCGCCTCGACCACTGCAACCATCGCCAGCCCCGCCTCGACATCGCGGCCAAGACGAAACAGCCGAGCACACCGGCGCGCCTCTTCGATCACACCCTCAAGGCCGCTCATCGCACAAACTCCGGATGAAAAGCAGTGCCCACGATCATCGCTCCATCTCGACTGCTGTTATAAAAGCGCACCTGAGGGTGCCTGGCGACAAATCGCTCCAGCTCACACAAATAGCTACGGAAGTTGAGCTGAGTCTTTACCCGCTGGCCATGGCCATCAAGCACCCAGTGCCTGGATGCGTCCAACTGTGGCCCCAGGTCGCCGTCGCCCCACCCCGCATGGGTCTTGTCATGGGGAAAAGCGAAATCTGCCCCGAACAAAGTGACCTGCGCTGCGCCCACCCTGACGGCCAGGTCCACGGCCGGATGAATCACGCTGCCACCTACGTACAGCTCGCCCCGAGGCAGTTGCTGGCGCATTTGATGATAGACAGGGCTGGCGGAATAACCGGCGTAACGCCGCCCCTGCCACGCCTCAATCACAGACGGATCAGCCATTGGCAGGTAAACCAGGGCAATATCGCCGGTGTCTTCGGGCGGAAGGTGGCGCGCCGAAATGCGTTGATCAATGCTGACCACGATATCCGGTCGGATGCCCTGGGTGATCAAGGGCCGATAGGCCGTATCGACACAGATCAACAGCGGCCGCTCGGCTTGGCTATTCAAGCCGCGCAGTCTCTCGAAATGTTGCTCAAGGCTGGGACCGGTGGCAACAACGAACGCCTCACGCCCCTTGAACGCGCCGAACAGCTCGGCAACATCGCGGTCGTCCCGCACGAGATTGAATGTCGATTGCAGCCGCTCGACGATCTCGGGGGCTTGAGGATCGAACTCCCGATTAGTGAAGTCCAGATGAATTTCGCTGATCAGGCGATCACGAATCTTGGCACTGTAATCATCGGCCAGTACCAGCTCGGTGGGGAGCGCGAAGAATGGCAACTGGATTTCCGCCAGATCGCCCGCGTAGAGCAACACCACCCTGGGATCGGCAAGCCATGGCATCTGATCCAGTACCTGCAGTACCAGGGAAAACACCGCGCCGTTGAGAACATGAACATACAACCGCTCGAGCCCTGCCCGCTCCAGCAAGCGGTTTTGCAGGTCGCCTAACCCGGTGCCGTAGACATGCACCATGGTGGCGTCCTGCGGCAGACTGGTCGCTTGCAGTTCGGCTTCGGCGAGACGGTCATGCCGGCTGGTCAGCTGGATGCCGTTGATGCTCAGGGTCGAACCCAGGCCCTCCACCAGATCGGCCTGCAACTCATCGGTATTCTCCAGCAGCAACCGCTGAGCCAGAGCCGGCCAGCGCTGCTCGATGACCTGGAAGTTGCGCTCAAAGAACTCGCTCATGGCGTCTCGCTTTTCCATCGGGCAAAAAAATAGCGTTCAAGGTTACACCTTGGACGCTATTTTTTGTGCTCAGGCTTTAACGGCTCAAGGACGATAAATGATCGCCGAGCCCCAGGACAGGCCCACGCCAAAACCACTTAACGCCACGCGTTTCCAGTCGGAATCGAGCACGTGCTTTTCCAACAGCAATGGAATGCTCGACGACACGGTGTTCCCGGTCTCGACCATGTCCTTGATGAACTTCTCCGGCTCACCTTCGAAACGCCGGGCCACCGCATCGACAATCGCTGCGCTGCCCTGGTGAATGCAAAAGGCATCAATGTCGCTGGCTTGCAGATCGGAATCGGCGAGCAATTCATGCAAATGGGCCGGCACCTTGATCAAGGCGAAATTGAACACCTGGCGGCCGTTCATGAAGAACACGCCGTCGCTGACCTTCAGGTGCGGTGCACCGGAACCGTCGGTGCCGAACTTGGCCTTGCCCAAATGCCAGGGTGCATCCTCGCCCATCCAGGTAGCGGTGGCGGCGTCGCCAAACAACATCGTGGTGTTGCGATCTTCCGGATCAACGATTTTCGAATACGGGTCCGCCGTTATCAGCAGGCCATTTTTCAGGCCGGCAGCTTCCATGAAGCCCTTGATGGCGTAGATACCATAGACATAACCCGAGCAGCCCAGGGAAATATCAAACGCCGCCACGGTGGTCGGCAAGCCGAGCTTGTCCTGAACGATGGCCGCCGTATGAGGCAAGCCTTCTTCGTCGCCGTTCTGGGTAACGACGATCAGTACATCGACAGATTCGCGCTTGAGGCCGGGATTGTTGGCAAACAGCGCATTGGCCGCTTCTACACAAAGGTCCGAGGTTTCCTGCCCGTCATCCTTGCGCGGCAAGAAGGCGGAACCGATCTTGCCCAGGATGAACTCTTCATCCTTGTCAAACTTCGCACCTTGTGCGTAATTATCCACGCCGGCTACAGGAACGTAGCTCGCAATGCCTTTTATGCCAATCATTACGGCTTCCCAATTAAAAACAGCCCAATACCACCGCTCGCAAGGATTCGAGGGGCGCCGACAAACGGGAAGTGTAAAGGGCTATCACTGGGCCTGATAAGGGCCAGGCGCCATCTTCCCGGTCAATACAATACAGTGAAGATGCGCGTTATGACTCACAGGTCACGCGATTTTACTGATTAAGCTCGATCATAATGCTATTCAACCAGTGCCCAAGCCAGGGGAGTACCCCGCGCGATCGCCTGGCGAGCGCACCGGCCCATCACGGCGTCCGCATGCTTGGGAGCCAGTCCCAGGCCCGGGCGGATGGCCCGCAGGTTCTGCGGTGTAAACGCATCACCAGGGTTCATGTCTTGTGTCACGTACAGCGACCGGCGATAGACCAGCGACTTGCGCTCAGCCTCCGTCACGCCATAGTGCACCTGCCCAAGCGCCTGCCAGGCGCGCTCGGTTTCGATCACCAGCGACGCGAGTTCCGCCGGTTCCAGCGAGAAACTGGCGTCCACTCCGCCGGCGGCGCGGTCAAGAGTGAAATGTTTTTCCACCACGGTAGCGCCCAACGCCACGGCGGCGACAGACACCCCGACGCCCATGGAATGGTCCGATAAGCCCACTTCACAGCCGAACAATTCTCGTAAATGAGCAATGGTGCGCACATTGCTGTTGGCTGGCGTGGCCGGATAGGTGCTGGTGCATTTAAGCAGCACCAGATCCTTGCAGCCGGCTTGGCGGGCGGCACGCACGGTGTCGTCGAGTTCTGCGATGCTGGCCATGCCGGTGGAAATGATCAACGGCTTGCCGGTGGCGGCGACCCGACGGATCAGCGGCAGGTCCGTGTTTTCGAAACTGGCGATCTTGTAGGCCGGCACGTCCAGACTCTCGAGGAAATCCACGGCTGTCTCGTCAAACGGCGTCGAGAACGCAAGCATGCCCAGCGCCTTGGCCCGGGCGAAAATCGGCGCATGCCATTCCCACGGTGTATGAGCCTTTTCGTACAAGTCATAAAGCGAGGTCCCGGCCCACAAGCTGTTGGGGTCCTTGATGAAGAACTCACCTTCGCTCAAATCCAGCGTCATGGTATCGGCGGTGTAGGTTTGAAGCTTCAAGGCGTGGGCACCGGCCCGGGCGGCGGCCTCGACGATCTGCAACGCCACGTCCAGGGACTGGTTATGGTTGCCGCTCATCTCGGCAATGATGAACGGTGGCACCTGCGCCCCGATGCTGCGGTGGCCGATCTTGAAACTACTCATGAGGGTGATCCTTCAATACACGCGTAAACACGCAGGTACTTTGAATAAAACCGGCCTGCCGAAACAGGTTCAGGGATGCTTGATTACCGGGCAGTATTTGCGCGGTGAGAGTCCGCAGTTGAGGCCAATGGGCGCTGGCAAAGGCTTCGCCACGGGCCAGCAGCGCCCTGCCCCATCCCAGCCCCAGGCGACCTTCGAACAGATAAATCGACACCAGCGCCTCGCTGCCTTGCAAGTCATAACGTAAGGCGCCCACGGGCCCGTCCGTGGTTTCACCGATCAGTAACAGACGCTGCGCGTTGACCAGGCTTGCTTGTAGCCATTGACAATGGCGGTCCCAGTCAATGATCGACGTATCCAACGATACGCGGCGCACGGCCTCGGCGTTACGACCGTCAAAAAGCAGCTGGGCGTCGGCTTGCGTGGCCGGGCGAATCTGGAGCAAGGCACCGGCCAGCGTCGCTGCGACCCTTTTTGCGCCCAAGCCATCGACCAATTGCCGTGAGCGCTGGGCCAAACTACAGCGCATGCCGTGATTGTCCGCAACGAACCCGATGGCCTGGCGCAACTGCTCGACGCTGACCACTTCCCGAGGGCCGAGATACACGTGTGCGCCAAACGTCGCCATCACCTCACCATTGGCCTGCTGATTGTTCGACACCGCAATGCAAATCGTCGGCAGGCCCATCGCGGCGCGCTCCCAACTGGTCCCGCCACCGGCCCCGATGAACAGGTCCGCCTCGAACATGAGTTGATGGAAGTTGCCCACGAAACTGTGCAATCGCCAACGCGGCCGACTCGCCACCATCACTTGCATCTGAGCCCAGGCGGGGTTGTCGGCTCCGGCGACAAAATCGACGTCAAGATCATGAAAATCCGCCAGCGCTCGCATGGCGTGATGGGTTTGCATCGCTGCATCAAACCCGCCGAAGTTGACCAGTACCCGTCTGACCTTGGGTTGTGGCTCAATCGTCCGACCACAAAACTCATCACGCAACAATGCGTACCGCGGCCCAAGCAGTGTCTGGCAGTGCTCGGGTAATAGCCCTGCGTACGCGGCCCGAGTACCGGACAGGTTCTGATTGAGCAGTAGATCGACGCTATAGGTACGTGTTGCCAGGTCGTCCAGGGCCATGATCCGGGGCGCAAAGCGCCGTGCGGCGGTTTGCCAATGATGGTCCAGGCCGTAATGGTCGACGATGATCCAGTCGAAACCCGGCTGACCGCTCAAAGCCTGTTCCAACGCAGTGATATCCGCCTGCCAGGGCAGCAACGACTCGATCGCCTGTAGCGGATCCTCGTCGGGATAGAGATCCGGCAAGGCAAAGGTTTCGAAGCCTTCGGTTGCCAATGCCTGCAATCGATGCCCTGACAGCGAGCGGCAGGCAAACGCCACGTGCGTCCCCTGCCCGCGCAGCACGCGAGCCAGCGTCAGGCAGCGAGCAATGTGCCCGCTGCCAATGGTTGGCGAGGCGTCCGCGCGAATCAGTACCCTCATTGCAGCTCCCCGCCTGCTTTCAAGGCGGCGTAGAGGTATTCGGCCCGTTTCCAGTCTTCAGGGGTATCGATGTCTTGCACCAGATGGCGGGGCAGGATCACCGGCAGGCTGTTGGGGGAAAACAGCACGTCACCCCGCAACCAGGCCTCCCGACGCCCCCAATAAAACTGGCCGGCATCCTGGAAAGCTTCCGGCAGGTCCTGAGAGCGAGTGTCGCGAAACTGCGGATAAAGCGGGGTCAGCGCGCCCTGCTCATCCAGGGTCAAGGCCCGTTGTACGGGAAAACCAAAACCGGTCACTGAAAACGCGAACGACTTGTCGGGGTGCTCGCGTAACAACTCAAATCCCTCACGCAGGAACCGCGCCTGCAACAGCGGAGCGGTGGCATAGATACAACAGGCGAAATCGAACGACCGCTCGCGCAACTCGCCCACCGCATGGGCGATCACCGCTGCCGTCCCGGTGAAATCATCAGCCAGCGCGGACGGACGCATAAACGGTACCCGCGCGCCATGATCCTGCGCCAGCTCGGCGATTTCTTCGTCGTCGGTGCTGACAATCACCTCATCGAACAGCCGCGAGGCCAGGGCCGTGCGAATCGAGTGGACAATCATAGGCACGTCAGCGAACAGCTTCAGGTTCTTGCGAGCGATCCGCTTGCTGCCGCCCCGGGCGGGAATGATCGCGATGGCGTTCACCTCATTACTCCTCAAGCAATCGGCGCAGTTGCTCGACCACATAGTCCTGCTGTTCATCACTGAGGGAAGGAAACATCGGCAAGCTGATGGCTTCGCTGTAATAACGTTCGGCCTGGGGAAAATCACCTGTGGCGAATCCCAGGTCACGGTAATACGGTTGCAAATGAACCGGAATGTAATGCAGGTTTACGCCAATCCCGGCCGCACGCAAGCCCTCGAATACCTGAAGATGGCTGAGGGTGATGCCGTCAAGTTGCAAGCGCACCACATACAAATGCCAGGCTGACTCCGCGTCGGGCTGTAAGCCGGGGAAGGTCAATGGCAAACCGCCCAGCAAACGATGGTATCGCGCTGCCAGCTCACGGCGCCGTGCGATAAACCCATCCAGCTTGTTCAACTGCGAGAGCCCCAGCGCGGCCTGCAGGTCTGTCATGCGGTAATTGAAACCCAACTCGACTTGCTGGTAATACCACGGCCCATGGCTGGGCTCGGTCATTTGGCCGGCCTCGCGGGTCATTCCGTGGCTGCGCAGGCGTTGCAGGCGCTGTGCCAGTTCCGGGCGATTGGTCAGGACCATGCCGCCTTCGGCGCTGGTGATGATTTTCACCGGATGGAAACTGAACACGGTCATGTCCGCGAATTCGCCACAGCCCACCGGCCGGCCCGCATAAGACGCCCCCACTGCATGGGAAGCATCCTCGATCACTGTAAAGCCGTACCGCTCCGATAGCTGGCCGATTCTGCGCATGTCACAGCTTTGCCCCGAGAACGCCACCGCCACCAGCACCTTGGGCAGCCTCCCATCGCGCTCGGCCTCTTCAAGTTTTGTGGCAAGGGCAGCGGCATCGAGATTCCAGGTCAGCGGATCGATATCGACAAAATCGACCTGCGCGCCGCAATAACGCCCGCAGTTGGCCGAGGCCAAGAAGGTATTGGGGGTGGTCCATAAACGATCACCTGGCCCGAGTCCTGCCGCCACGCAGGCGATGTGCAGCGCAGCGGTCGCATTGCACACCGCCACGGCGTGATCGGCCTGGCAACGCAGGGCCATGGCCTGCTCGAAACGCTCAAGAGCCGGCCCCTGGGTCAGCCAATCGGAGTGCAATACCGCGACCACCGCATCGATATCAGCCTGATCGAGACTTTGCCGACCGTAGGGAATCATGTCGGTAACCGGGCATGAAGGTCGGCAATCTGATCCACCGACAAAAAGAGCGGATTGGTGTCGGAGCGATATTCGAAGTCCTCCGCCACAGGCTTGCCGCGCTCACCCAGGTTGTCCAGCGCGAAATCCACATCCACGCTGGTGAAGCGAATCGATGGCTGGATGGTGTAATGATCGGCAAACTCAATGGTCATGCGCGCATCATCGAGCGGCACCATCAGCTCATGGAGTTTTTCGCCGGGACGAATACCGACGTTCTGGTGAGGTAAATGCCCAGCCATCCCCGTCGCGAGATCGACGATGCGAATTGACGGAATCTTCGGTACGAAGACTTCACCACCATGCATACGGGCAAAGCTGTCGAGCACAAATTGCACACCGTGATCGAGGGTGATCCAGAAGCGGGTCATGCGCTCATCCGTAATCGGCAACTGCGTCGCACCCTCTGCGATCAATTTGCTGAAGAACGGCACCACCGAACCTCGCGAGCCGGCGACGTTGCCGTAGCGCACCACAGCGAACCGGGTTTGCTGTTCACCCGCGATATTGTTGGCCGCCACGAACAGCTTATCCGACAGCAACTTGGTCGCGCCGTATAGATTGATCGGGCTGGCCGCTTTGTCGGTGGACAGCGCAACGACCTTCTTCACGCCATTGTCGATGGCTGCGGCAATAATGTTCTCGGCGCCATTGACGTTGGTGCGTATGCATTCGGTGGGGTTGTATTCCGCTGCCGGCACTTGCTTGAGAGCCGCAGCGTGCACTACATAGTCAATCCCGCGCATGGCCTGACGCAAACGGTCAGCATCACGTACGTCCCCCAAAAAATAACGCATGCAAGGGGCGTTGAACGTCTGCTGCATTTCGTATTGCTTAAGCTCATCGCGGGAAAATACCACCACGCGCTTGGGCTGGTATTGCTCCAGCAACCGCCGGATGAAATTGCGCCCGAACGAACCGGTGCCACCGGAAATAAAAATCGATTTACCGTTGAACATGCCTTGAGTCCTTTTGCCTGACAACCAGGCCTAAGCCAACAACCGCGCCCAGTCCACGGCCGTGGCGGTGCCCAGCGCAAAGCCGGTACCGGTCAAGGCCAGGTTGGGGTTACGGGCCGGGTCGTGTTCGAAGCGCGCCTGCCATTTGTCCTGCAGGGCGCCGGCAGCCTGTGGCGCTTCGACGAATGTGCCGGGGTGCAGCATCTGGGCCTGAGGGGTCCAGACGGTGAGATAACCCGCATCGGCCGCTTTCAGGCACAGATCGACGTCGGCAAACGCGTCAGCGAAGTGCTCCTCGTCCAGGCCGTCCACGGCTTCGAACAGCTCCTTGCGAATCATCAGGCAAACGCCCGACACCGCCGAGTAGCTCTGCTCCACCTGATGGCCGTTGAGGTAGCCCTTGGCGTCCTTGCGTTCGCCTACAAACACCGAGCCCACCTGGCCGTCGGGTTTAAGCACCAGACCGGCCTGGGTGGTGACACCGCGGATGTCCATCTGTTTGCTGCCGACGATTCCCACTTCAGGCCGCTGGGCCTGGTTGAGCAGACTGTCTAGCCAGTTGGCATTGACCACTTGCACCTGGGCCGACAGCAGCACCAGATAGTCACCTTTGGCCTGGCCGCTGGCCCAGTTGTACAACGCCGACGTGCTCAGGCGTCGATCGCTGCGCAGAATACGAACCCGGTCGCCCTTGCCTTCCAGGCTGTCCAGCCACTGGACCAGCGCCTCGGATTGGCTGTGGTTGTCAGCGATCAGTATTTCATGACGCTGATAACGAGTACGTTGCAGCACGCTGACCAACGCCTGTTGGACGTGTTCGAAGTTGTCGCGGCTCTCGAGGATGATCGACACCAGCGGCCGCTCGGCGTGCTGGTAATCGATCTGGTAGGTCAGCGGCTGGGCCGAAGTGACTTGGGCGCGATAGCCGCGGGCAGCCAAGTGACGGGTCAGCACCTGACGCTCTTGAAGGTTTTCTTCCTGCGCCGGGGCGTTGCAGATCAACAACGGTTCGGCCAGATGCGCCAGGCCGCTGAGCCCTTCGTCCTCGATCAGGCGCAGCAGCAGGTCCAGTTCCAGCGCCTGGGTGTATTGCGCGGTAAAGCCTCCGGCCTGGGTCAGCACCTCACGGCGAATCAGCCAATGCCGCGCCATCAACGAAGGCACCGATTGCAACAGATCAAGGTTGACCCCCGGACGGAATACGTCGGTGAGGCTGCCATCGGTCTTGCGCTGGATTTCATCCATGGCTACCGCACGCACGCCCTCGGCACCGATCAGTTCAAGGCTGGCGCGCAGCAGGCCGCTTTGGGTGAACTGGTCACCGGCTTCGGCCAGCAACAGCCAGTTGGCGGTGGATTGCCCGACGATCTGATTGATGCGCTCGACGTAATTAGTGGTGCTGACTTTGACGAAGTGCACGGTGTCACGCACGGTGGTGGTCGCCGGCAAATCACCGGTGGTAAACACCATCACGTTGAACGCTTTGCTATGGCCATTGACCAGGCTGTCGAAGGTGGCCTGCAACTTGAACATGTCAGCGTCCAGGTCCAGCAGCAGGATGCCGAAGCGCGGTCCGCCCTGATGTTCGGCCAGATGGGCGGCGATGGATTTGAGCTGTTGTGCATCGGGGTTTCGCGCGTCAAGCCAGCTCAACAAGCGGCCGGAGTGCATGTTCTCCAGTAACCGACGATCCTGCTGCCCCGGCACCGAGTCCAGGCGCTGCGCCCAGGCCTGCAGTTTGAGGCACTCTTCGTGCTCCTCGGTGCCCTTAAGCGACTCCGCCAGGTGCCTGACCACCGAGCGGTTGAACACATTAAGAGCCAAGGCCTCCCACAGACGGGCGCGGATAGTGCGCTCATTATCGTTGGGATGGATACACATCAACTCTCTCTGGCGCAACAGGATACCTTCCAGCTCCTGGAGTTGCAGGCGGCCAGCCGGCATCGCATGAATGAGAAATTCGAACTCGGTCAACAAGTCGAACATCCGCTGGTTATAAAACGGCATCTCGACGAACTGCCGCGGACCAAACGAACGAATCGGTTCGCCCCCGACCTCGGTCCAGGCCGAACGAACGATTTGCATCGCGTTGAGCGAACGCCCGTGGAGCAGGCAATCAGCCATGGCTGCAAAACTGTCCAGGGCAATCTGCTTGACCCGTTCCGGCGCCTGTTCACTCAACTGCGTAGGAATGGAGGCCAGAAACTCGGCGAACTGCTCACGCTCAACGACGCTTTTTGGATCATTGTAGGTGAGCACAGTTAACACGTTGGTGCTGTGTTCAGAACCGCCATAGGCGATTTCCCGAACGGCGAACGGAATTGGCAGAATCCGTGCCTTGGCGCAACTCAGCAGATAAAAGGTATGACCAATTTCCTGCCACTCGAAACTGGTACCTGGCGGCAACAGGCTATACCACTGTTGCAGCAGGTCCGTACGGGTTACCGCATAAAATGGCGGCAGGAACTGCCCCATGAAGGGTATGACTCGCTCTTCAGCCAATTCGCTGCTGTAGTCCTCCTGCACCCTGCAATCGCGGCGGTAGTAATTCACCTCGGCCGCGCGAGCCAGGTACATCATTCCGTAGCCATGGCACAGGCCATAGTCAGGGTTGGCTTCGAGGAACTCCACCGATTCGGTCAAGGCATCGTGCAGCAGGAAATCGTCATCGGCGGCGAACACCATGTAGGGCGTCGTGACCTGATTGACACCGTACACCAGCTTGTCTTGCAGCCCCTTGTAAGTGAACTGAGGCAAGTGCCGGTAATCGACCGAGGGAAAGTCCCGGGCAATTTGCTCATCGCGCTCGACCGATGAATCAAGCACCAGCACCGAACACGGATAGCCGCTGTAGTAATGCAATGTCCGGCGCAGGAACGCACTGCGGTTGTGGGAGATCACCACCACTGTGAACCGCTCGTTCAGCGGTGCCACGTTGCTTTGAGCATTGTTTCGAACCTGCATATTTCCTGTCCCCACAACCTGCCAGACGCCAATGATTTGATACGGATGAATTAACGAACCCGGCGCAGATAGCCATCCGGTGCAACGGTGATCAGCAGCTTGTTCTGCAACTGCCGGTCAATTTCGAAATCGCCATTTTCCTCGAGGTATTTCCACACCGCGGTTTTCGGGTTGTCGCCCGGGCCCCATGGGCGATCCGGGAAAAAGTCCGCCGGCATGTCCTCGACCACGGTGTCCATCACCACGCAATAGCTGCCCACCGAAACCAGTGGCGCGTAGAGACGTAGTTCTTCGAGCACATGGTCGTGGGTGTGGTTGGAATCGAGCACCAGGATGACTTTCTTGCCTTTGGCCGCTGCATGGACTTGCTCGGCAATGGCCGGATCAATGCTCGAACCCTCGATCATCGAGATGCGTTTGCTCATCGGGTGGCTTTCAATGGCTTCACGGTTATGCGGGCGGATATCCAGGTCGATGCCCAGCACTTCACCGTGGCCTTGCAGTTCCAGCAACGAGGCGTAATAGATGATCGAACCGCCGTGGGCGATGCCGCACTCGATGATCAGGTCGGGCTTGATCTGCCAGATCAATTCCTGCATGGCCATCATGTCCTGCGGCAGTTGGATGATGGGGCGGCCCATCCAGGAAAAATGGTAGCTGTACTTGTGACGGGCCGATTCGTTGAAAAACTCCTTGGCCAGCGCAACGACTTTCTCGTCTTGGCCTTGAGCTGAAATCTCAGCCTGGCATTGGGCTTCGAAAGTTTTATGAAGAGTATTGTCGGTCATGTTCGAATCTCGCGGTTATTGGAACGAAGCGCTGTCAACGGCGTGATAGACGTATCGCCCACCGGTCATCCGCTTGATCTCTTCGAAGTAATTGGAATTCATCACAAACAGATTGGCGCCTTCGGGCAAGGTGTCCATCGCCTCCTGGGGGGAGGACACTCGCACACCACTCAGAGGCAAGTAGCGCCCCTGCTTGGTGGGATTGATATCCACCACGCGATCCACGGCCACGCCTGCACGTTGCAGCGCTAATGAATAGATCACGCCTTTGGAGGAAGCGCCCCAGATCGCCGAACCTTGCTCAGGCGCGCCCCGGATGATCTGCACGGCACGGTCGAGGCTGGCGGTAAAGTTTTCCGGCAGCATCAGCGACTGTGGTGCCTCGGCGGGCGTGCTGCGCAAAGTGGAAAGATCCGCAACGATGTAAAGGTATTGGCCGCCGAACAAATGCCCCGCCTCGTGCACCGTCCCGAACATTGCGCGCAAATCGGCTAGGCGGAAGTAATTCACGTGCTCGTAGAACACATCGAACCAGGCTCTGTGCTCGACAATCCAGTCGAAACACGGCACTTCGATATAAATCTGTCCGCCCTGGTTGGCAGCAGCGATTTCCGCCAGAAAACCAACCGGATTGCTGATGTGCTCCAGCACATGGCGCAACACAATGGCATCAGCCGCCATCCCCAACTCCCGACTGAAGGGAGCCTTGATCACATCAGGGTTGTCACCTTCATAGGAAGGATCGATCCCGGTGATGGCGTAGCCCATGCCTCGCAGCATCTCGAGGAAATAACCTTTGCCGCAGCCGACTTCAATCAGGCTTTTGTCTTTGAAATGTTGCGCCAGGATCGCTTCGACGTCATTCAGGTGCTGTTGAAACTGCACTGAGTGGGCCTGCTCGTTTTGATAGTCGACGTCATAACTGAGTTTGCTCGCGTCGAATGCCTGATTGAAGATCAGACCGCTCTGGCTGTCCTGCACCAGCACGATATCCGCGCTGGCCGACGCCTGAGCCTGTTCGGCAGTGGCAAATGTGCGGTTCTGCAGAATCGGCAGTCCGCTCGCCCGATACAGTTCATGCTGCATGTTCTTCTCTCCTGAGCTGCGAAATCCGCTGAGCATCACCCCAAAACGCCATGGGCTCATGCCCCGAGTACCCGTAGTGCCCCAGGTTCAAGGCGATGGCCGACTGGCGCTCACGCACTCGCTGTTCAACCAGAGCCCGCACCGACACCGGATGACCACTGCAACAGTTGATCACCCCATCGACATCGCGCCGCGCAATCAGCGAGGCCAATTGAGAAGCGGCTTGTCCGATTTCCAGGTAATCGCGCAACTGGTCGCCCGCAGACATGTTGAACTGCGCATCACCTTCGTCGATCGCCCGATCGAGACTGGCCAGCAGACTGTTAGGGTTCTGCCCCGCGCCGTGCAAATAAAACAGGCGTGCCCACTGCAACGTAAAGGCGCGTTCTCGCTGCAAGGCTTCAAGGAACCGATGCAAAGTATGTTTCGCCAGGCCATACGGCGTGCAAGGCTGTGCGATCACCGTCTCGCTCAATGGGCCACTTTGCAGCCCGTATTCGAAACAGGTACCGGTGACCAGAACATGGCTAACACCGGCCTCGATCACGCGTTTGAGAAACGCGTAGTCCAAAGGCAAGGTTCGCTCGAAATGGAACAGCGCCTGATAGTTCGGCAGGCCTGGCCAAGCCAGATGCGCGATGGCCTCGACCCCGTCAGTCAGAGCGGCCACGTCCAGGTCTGGTGCGTGGATGTCTGCCGTGCAGAACTCCACATCATCAAACCATGGCATAGCACGCGCGATTTCGACGTTTCGGCCAGAAGCTCGAACCTTGAAGCCTTTGGCGAGTAATGCACTGACCAGATGCCGACCGACAAAACCGGTAGCTCCCGTAACCAGTACGGTCGAGGAATGCCCCATTACAGCTCAACTCCACTGAAGTCTTTGTCCAGCAACGGATGACTCGCGTCTTTGGCCGACAGGTTTTTAACCGGCAACGGCCAGGGGATAGACAGTGCAGGGTCAATCACCGAAAGGCCGGCTTCATGATCCGGAGCGTAGTCAGCATCGGTCAGGTACAGCACTTCAGCGTCATCGGTCAGGGCTTGGAAACCATGAGCGAAACCGGCAGGAATCAGCAAACTGCGGCCGTCATCGGCTCGCAGCTCCTCGGCATGCCACTGCAGGTAGGTTGGGGATTGCGGCCGCAAATCGACCACCACGTCCCATACCGCGCCCCGGACGCAAGTAATCAGCTTGGACTCTGCGTATCCGGCCTTTTGGTAGTGCAGGCCGCGTACGCTACCTTTTTCGACCGTGCGGGAATGATTGATCTGGCGAATAGCGAACGGTCGCCCCTGAAGCGTGAGGCGGGACTGACAGAACAATCGGGCAAAACGCCCCCGATCATCGCAGAAGACTTTTTGCCGGATCAGATACAAGCCTTCCGGCGCTAACGCCTGAAGGGTGAAATCAGTCATAACCGCCCCCTGTAGAGATTCAATTGATTCAGCGTGATCGCACGCATGTCATCGCCGTTCTGCCACGCCAAATGCCAATCGAGGGTCTGGGCAAGACACTGCTGCAACGACCAACGCGGCTGCCAACCCAACAACTGCCGGGCGCGGCTGCTGTCCAGGCGCAACAGGCCGGCTTCATGCAAATCGCTCGGTTCGATCCGCAGGCCCGGCGCCAGCGGCCAGCGTTCGGCGAGCAACTGGACGACTTCGCCGACGCTGCACATATCAGCCTCGCCGGGGCCGAAGTTCCAGGCACCGGCGAACTCCGGGCCTTGCTCAAAGAGCCGCGCGGCCAATTGCAGGTAACCGGCCAGCGGTTCCAGGGCGTGCTGCCAGGGGCGTACGGCCTGGGGATAACGCAGCGTCACCGGTTCGTCCGCCGACCAAGCCTTGAGCACGTCCGGGATCAGCCGTTCAGGGGCGAAGTCACCGCCGCCCAGCACGTTTCCGGCCCGGGCCGTGGCCAGGGCCAGGCCGTGTTCGGCGTAACGATCGGCGGAGAAAAACGAGGCGGCATAAGATTGCGCCAGCAACTCGCAGCAGGCCTTGCTGCTGCTGTAAGGATCATGGCCGCCCAGGGCTTCGTTTTCGCGGTAGGGCCACAGCCATTCCTGATTAGCATAGACCTTGTCGGTAGTGACCAGGACACAGGCTCGCACGCCGCCGATCTGACGGAGCGCTTCGAGCAGGTTCAGGGTGCCCATGACGTTACTGGAATAAGTGCCCAGCGGATCGCGATAACCTTCACGCACCAACGGTTGGGCCGCCAGGTGCAGGACGATCTGCGGCTGCACGTCGGCGAGCACTTCCAGCAAGGCGCCGAGGTCGCGCAAATCTCCGCGCCGATCATCAATACCCTCGCCCACCCGTGCCAGCTCGAACAGGTTGGGCTCAGTGACAGGATCCAGGGAAAAACCGCTGACCCGGGCGCCCAGACTTTGCAGCCACAGCACCAGCCAACTGCCCTTGAAACCGGTGTGGCCGGTGACCAGCACCCGCTTGCCGCGCCAGAACTCCGGGCTCAACCCCATTGTTTCCATGGGGCCTCCCCGCTTTGCCACAGCGCCTCAAGATGATTTTTATCCCGCAGGGTGTCCATCGGGTGCCAGAAACCGTCGTGCTGGAACGCCTGCAGTTGCTGTTCCGTTGCCAACGCCGCCAGCGGTTCGGCCTCCCAGGAAGTCTGGTCGTCAGCGATATAAGGCAGGACCTTGGGCGAGAGCACAAAGAAACCGCCGTTGATCCAGCCACCGTCACCCCGAGGTTTTTCGGTAAAGCCCAGGACCGTATCGCCATTGCGCTCCAGCGCGCCGTAGCGTCCCGGCGGCTGGACTGCGGTGACCGTGGCGAGCTTGCCGTGCGCCAGGTGAAAATCCACCAGCGCACCGATATTGAGGTCCGAGACGCCGTCACCGTAGGTAAAGCAAAACGCCTCTTCGTTTTCCAGATAACGGGCCGCGCGACGCAGCCGCCCGCCGGTCATGGTCTCTTCGCCTGTGTCGATCAGGGTCACGCGCCACGGCTCGCTGTAGTTCTGGTGAACGTCCATACGGTTGTTGCACATGTCAAAGGTGACATCGGAGGTGTGGAGGAAGTAGTTGGCGAAGAAATCCTTGATGGCGTAGCCCTTGTAGCCCAGGCAAATGACGAAGTCGTGGATTCCATGAGCGGAATACTGCTTCATGATGTGCCAAAGAATTGGCTTGCCGCCGATTTCGATCATCGGTTTTGGCTTGAGGTGCGACTCCTCGCTGATCCGCGTGCCGAGACCACCTGCCAAGATAACTGCCTTCATCGTCTCCCCTCTTGTCCATCACCGGGCTCGGCCAAGCGTTGTTTCGCTTTGCGGGCGCGGGGATTACACCTTCGATGCCGATCCGGGCGCTGCGGTATGCCGCAAGCGCTCGTTTTATGGCGATATGAGGGGGGCTTGCAGGAAACGCGCCAGCTCGCTGGAGGGGATTTGAATCAAAACAGGGTTGAATACTGATCTTTGTGGCGAGGGAATTTTATCCCCTCGCCACAGGCCTTCCGGCCCAAACAGCTCATGCTCAGTCCGGCAACCAGCCCCACAACCAATGCTGCAAGTTGTCACCACTGAGCATGAAATCACGAAGCACTGCTTCGCGCAGTTCATCGCCCATGCGGTAGCTGGCGTCAGGGTCGGCCAGGTGCATGCGGATTGCCGCGATCCACTCCTCGGTGCTGTTGCTGCGTACTTTGGTACACGGCAGGAAGCCGTCGTAGGCCTTGGTATCGGTGCAGATCACCGGGTAGCCGCAGGCACCATATTCCAGCAAGCGCAGGTTGCTCTTGCAGTCGTTGAAGATGTGGAACTCCAGCGGCGCCAGTGCCAGGTCGAGGTTCAGGCTGGCCAGTTTGAACGGATAGCTCTGGAAACTGATACTGGGATGAAACTCATGGATATACGGCCGCAACGCGTCAGGGCACATGCCAAAGAACACCCATTCGACATCATTGGCCAATTCCCGAACGACGTCCGCAATGATTTCCAGATCGCCGGTATGACTGGTCCCGCCGCCCCAACCGACTCTCGGCTTGCGAGACGTCCCGCGACGGCTGGTCAGCGTCGCCCAAGGGTTTGGCGGCAACATGTTCGGCACTATGCGGATATCGCTGTGCATGCTGGACAAAGCATCGGCCAGCGCCTGGGTCGTGACGACCACGCGGTCGCACAACGCAATCCCCTCACGTAACATTTGCTCGGTGTTGACCGGTTTATTGCGAGCGTGGGTGTTTTTCTTCGGAGCACTCACGACATAGTCGTCCAACTCGAAAACCCGCAAGGCGCCGGAGTATTTCTTCATCCGCAAGATATCGTCGGTCGATCCTTCGCTATAGCGGCACTGCAAGATTATGGTGTCTGGGGACAGCCGTTCGATATCCACCATTGAAGGCGACTCGTATGCCACACGGGCAATCACTCGCCCGGCGGATTCGAGTTCGGACAGTGGAGAGGTGACACGATAGCTTCCAACAGCGGTGGTATTGACCGGCAAGCCGAGCACCAGTGGCAAGGCGCGGCTGCAGAAAGGGTTCCAGTTGTTACGCAGCGAGGGCTCCAGGCTAAAGCTCGACGCTCCCAGACTCAAAGAGGGGTTGTAAGCCGGATCCCGAGCAACCTGTGGCAACCACTTGCGATAAAAAACCTCTGTCTCACGCTCCAATACTGGAGAGGCTTCTGGCTGAAGCGAGCGTACAGTTTTCCCCGTATGCATGACACTGGCGTAAGGCGTCCAAACCACCAGATACCCCTCTTTGCCCGCACGCAGACAAAAGTCGACGTCGCTAAGGCCGCGGGTAAAAGTTGTCTCATCGAAGTATCCGAGGTCATCGAATACCTGCTTGCGGACCATCAGACAATCGCGGCTCACCGAACTCCAGTTCTGGGTAACGTGCAAGCGCTGCATATAACCGCGGGTATCAGCCGGCTCGCCATAAAACGGCGATCCAACCGGTCCCGCCAATCCAAGAATCTGCCCGCCCCCGACAATTGCGCCCTGCGGGCTGAGTATTCTCGCCCCCACAACGGCAACTTCCGGCCGCCGGGCGTGGTTGAGCAACTCATCCAGCCAGTCACTTTCACAAATGACCGTGTGCGGACTGAGAAACAACAAGTATTCACCCCGGGACTGACTCACGGCAAAGTTATGCACCGCCGCATCGCTGTCATCACCGACGTAACGCAAGACTCTCAACATGCTCGCGCCCAACTGCGCCATGTTCGCCAGCCAGTCGAGCATGGCGGGCTCTTGTGTACCACTATCGACAATCAAGATTTCGTACTGCGAATAGGCAGTAAGCTCGATCAGACTTTCAGTGCAACGCTGTAAGGCATGCAGCGAGTCGCCAGTGCGCACAATGATCGACACCAACGGACGCACATTCTGCCGGTAGTCGATGCGATTGATCAGTGGCAATCCATCCTGGCGAATTTCATGGGGCATGCCAATGCGGTCAAGATGCGCCCCCACCATTGCAGCATTACCCTCGATAACCTCGGGCCACGATAGCCATTGAGCGAAGGTCAGCGTCGATTCAACCTGAATCTCGGCGATGTGCCCGATGGCCTGAGGTCCGGTCTCCTCCACAAAGCGCCAGAGCAAATCCTGGGGCGCCAGCTCACCACGAGCGGGGTCAAAACCGCCCAGGGTCATAAAACGCTCACGCTCGAAGGCAAGGGTCCGGCCAACGTAGGGATAGGCACGCATCAGATCAACGTTGAAATCGGGTTTGAACACCGGCTCTACGGACTCCCCGTCCACCAGTGCGCCCTCGTCACTGTAAGCGCAGAGAATGCCGGGCGAACCCGCCACCCGCTCGGCCAGGATCAACAGCGCAGAATCGCGCAAGGTGTCGCCAGCTCGCAACAGATAGAACCAGTGCGCGCCTTCCAACTGAGGAACGATGGCATTGAGCTGAACCGCCCAGTTCGGCTGGTGCGGCAACTGCATCACACGTTCATCAGCCTCGCAATGGGCATCGGATAACACCAAAACCGCTTGAGCCGGGTACAACTGGTCAGCAATGCTGCGCAGCGTTGTGTCCAGCGCCGCACTGCTGCCGACACTGTCGATGACCACGGGAACGATTTTTGGCCTCACCGGCCAGCTGTCGATGCGCTGGGGCATGACCCGTTGTTCAGCGTCGCTGAACCGACGGATCGCCAGCCACTCGCGGTAAAACTCAGCGTAACTCTCGCTCTGCGCCCCCACCCGGCCATTGACCACTGTGCTGCGATTGCCCAGCACACGTGTTATGCACAGCTCCCGCCATGCATGGGGCTGGTCAGTAATGTCGATCAAGTCGATATAACGCACCCACCCCGAGGCCGGTGCCGATTCACCGTTGCGCACCGCCAACATCTGCGTCAGCCAGTCCCACTCTACCTTGGCGGCCTTGAGCATCTCAGGGGTCTTACTCAAACGCTCGGGGTACAGGCGCTCGATACTCAACACGGTACCGAGCGCTACCAGATTGCCGCGACGCATCAGGCAGACAAACAGGGCGAAGTCGAGGGTGGCAATGAACCCGGCACCGTCCTGAACCAGCGTGGGCAGCAGCTCAAGTACATCGGCCCGGCGCATCAGGGCGGAACTGAAATTACCGACGAAATTGGTCGGCGTTTTCTCGAAAATGGCGAGCATATCGTCGCCCTTGAGCAAAGCGTCATTCGGCGCGAACCGGCAATTGTCGATACGCGGAGGCAGAATGAAATTCCCCGCATCACACAACAACCGAAGCGCAAATACCACACTGGCATCGGCATGATCGATCAACACCTGAGCCTGCTTGGCAATGCTCGGCGCAAACAGCCGATCATCGTCGCACAGCACTTTGATGAACTCGCCCCTGGCCTCTTCGACACAACGCAACAGGTTGCCCTGAAGCCCCAGTCGCTGCGGGTTTCGCAGATAGCGGATCGGATGGGACGGTTCAGTGAAGGAATCGACTATCCGGCGAATTTCATCGCCAGGCGAATCGTCGCAAACAACGATTTCGATCTGCTCGTAAGTCTGGGCCAGGGCACTGAGCAGTGCCTGATCGAAGAACCGGGGGTTGTACGCAGGAATGACAATACTGACGAGGGGCAATGGTTTCACGGCGAAAACTCTCGAGCGGCGGGCCCCGGCCTTTTCAGGTCGGAGCCCCGGAACCGCTTAAAAAAGACGGTTGGCGGCTCGGTCGATACCGGCTCAGATCTTGTTGAACAGGCCCAGTTGGGTGATCTTGCTGAAAGCCAGTTGCGAAGCCTGCAACATGGTCTGCTGCAAGGTCAGGCGAGTCATCACTTCGGCCGCATCGGAATCACGAATCGACGATTGGGTCTGGGTATTGGCCAACAACAGGCTCTGGTTCGTGTCGCTTTGGGTTTCCAGAGCCTGACCACGCCCACCTACCGAACTCAAGGCGCTGGACAACTGATCGGTGCCGCTGGCCAGGTTGCCGATACCAGAAGCCAGCGAAGCCTGCAGCTTTTGAAGCGCAATCGGATCGTTGTTGGTCGGCGTGTCCAACGCGGTTTTCAGCTGGTTCACGGTGTCCAGAATGTTCTGGGTCTCGTGGGTATTGACCGCGATGCTGAACTGATCGTCTGCACCGGGCGTACCGTTCAGGGTGAAGCTCACGCCCGAGGCAGTGGCCACGTTGCCGGCCAGGGTGCCGCTGGACACCGGCTGGCTGTTGGCGGTCAACGGCGCGGCGTACAGGTCGAAATCGGTGGCGCTGGTGAACTTCAATACGGCCGAACCGGTAGGGAAACTGGCGTGATACGCCACCGGGTCGGTGATCTCGCTGCCCGTGACCTGGACGGCGGTCGGATTGCCCGGGCTGCGGGTCGCGGCAAAGGTGTCCGGCTTGGCGGCCAGGGTGAAGGTATGGCCCGGCAACACGGTATTGGCATCATCACCGGTTTGCAGATTGATGTTCAGGGTCAGTTCCAGACCACGGAACTGCACCGCCTGACCGCTTTTGCTGGTGGGATCAAAAGCGCCGCCCTGGCTGGCTTCGGCGGTGACGTCGTTGCCGCCGGAGTCGGTGATTCTCAACTGCGTGCCGCTGGTGAACTCAACGGTATACGGTTCGCCGCTGCGAAATTTGCTGTTGTAGCTGACACTGGACGACACCTGACCGTTGGACAGCACGACACGACCATCGTCCACCGCCGGCGCGGTCATGGTGACCTGGCTGCGGCTGGTGTTGACGGCCTGCTGGAACACTTCCCAGCCGGTGCTGTTGGTGGCCATCGACATGGTGTCGCCGACCGGCAGATCAAGGGTCACCTGATCACCGTTATAGCTGTAGGTGCCGTCGTTGTTGCGGGTGAACGGAATGGTATCGCCCTTGGAACCGGCGAAAATGTACTTACCGTTTTCGTCCTTGCTGTTCATCAGGCTGAGCAACTGCTCTTCGATCTGCGCCAGCTCAGAAGCATTGGCCTGGCGGTCGGCGTCGGTGTAGCCAGCGTTGCCGGCACCGACGGCCAATTCCTTGGCGCGCTGCAGCACGTTGCCAATGCTGGTCATCACCGCTTCAGTGGTGCCAAGGGTGGCCTTGATGGTGTTGGCGTTGGTTTCGTACTGGGCCAGCATCGAGGCCTGCGTCCCCAATTGCAGCAGACGCGAAGCCCCTACCGGGTCATCGGCGGCGGTATTGATGCGCACCAGGCTACTGGCCTCTTCGCTGGTCTTGACCACATTGGCGAAGTTTTTCTGATAGTTCGCAGCCGTGGATTCGTAAAACTGGGCGGTAGAAATTCGCATGGGCTACGACTCCTTAAAGACTGTTGATCAATGTGCTGAAGATTTCCTGCGCAGCCTTGATGATCTGCGAAGACGCGGTGTAGTACTGCTGATACTTGACCAGGTTGCCGGTTTCCTCGTCCAGGTCCACGCCCGACAGCGAGTCGCGAGCGCCTTTGGCGTTATCCAGGATCGCACCGGTCGCGGCGCTGTCGAGCTTGCCTTGAGCGGCCTTGGAGCCGACCCCTTCCACCAGCTTGCCGTAGGCATCGCCCAGGGAAATACCCTTGCTGGCAGAACCGGTGTCCACGGTCTTGGCGGTCTGCAACCCAGCCAGGACAGTGCCGTTACGGTTGTCCAGGCTGCCGGCCTGGCTGACGCTCACATCGATCGCGGCACCGTTGGACGGCGCGCCCGCAATCGACATGTCGAAGGTGACGGTACGCTGCACCGGCGGTGCGGAAGAATCCATGATCGGGTTGCCACTGGCATCCTTGAGCGGAACGCTCAGGTTCAAGGTATTGCTCTGGCCGGGCTTGATCGTGCCATTGCTGATCTCGACGCCCGTGGCATCGAGCAACTGATAAGCCTGGCTGGTGCCGTCGGCGGACGTCGCACCGAAGACCACCTTGACTGGCATCGAGGTCTTGATGCCGTTCTGGATGATGGTGGTGGTGGCTTCGTCATAGATATCCAGCTGCGACGTCATGGCCGGCTGGCCGCTGGCCGGAATGGTCAGCGTACCGCTGCCGCCCGGCACGATGGCGGCGCCCAGCGGGGCGGCAATCGCCAGCCGCTTGGAGTCGGTCATCTCGGTCTTGATACTGGTCGCTGCGTTGCGGGTCGGGGTGATCTTGAACGAATCACCAGCGGCAGCGGTGCCATTGGCGAAGGTCATCGAGAAACCGTCGATCACCGGCGGCGGCGTCGTTGCGGTATTGAACGAACCCATTGAAGTGCCGTCGGGCAGGCGCTGGACCGTGTAGTTGGTACCGCTGGTGAACGTCACCTTGTAATCATTGGTGGTCAGCGCGCCGGTGTCTTCGATGGACACGTTGAAGTTGCCGGAACCGGCGCTGTTGTCCAGCGCGGCAATGCTGCGCTGGCTCATCTGCGCGGCACTGTTGATGTTGGTGAACAGGTTGGAACCGAAGGCGCCGTTCTTGTCGATGCCGGAGGCCTGGATCGCGTTCATCTGGTCGGCGACCACCAGGGCCACGCGGCCCAGTTCATTCATGGCCGGGTCGAGCACGGTGCTGCGATAGCGCATCAGGCCGCCGATCTCGCCACCCGTGAGTACCTGGGTGAGGTCCATGACACTGGAGCCGCTATTGAGCTGGATCCCCAAGCGCCCCGGATCGTTCTTGTCCGGCACGGTTTGCAGGGTATTGACGGTATTGCCCATCACCAGCGGCTGGCCGGAACCCAGGTAGATGTCCAGGCTGCTGCCGTTCTCCACGACCTGAGTACCGGTGAACGCCGAGAGCTGGAGGATGGTCTGGTTGCGGGCATCGAGCAGATCGTTGGGAGCCCCGCCGGAGTTGGAGACTTCGGCGATCTTCTTGTTCAACTGAGCAACGGTGGTGGCCAGTTTGTTGACCTGATCGACCATGCTCGACAGGTTACCGTTGATGTTCTGGTTCTGCTCCGTCAACTGGCTGGCGACCGAATTGAAACGGTTGCTCAGGGCCTGGGCATCGCTGAGCAACAACTGACGGGACGCATCGTCACCCGGCTTGGCGTTGACGTTCTGCACCGACGCGAAAAACTTGGTCAGGGCGCCGTTAAGACCGGTGCCACTGTCCGAGAGCAGGGAGTCGAGCGGGGTGATCTGCCCTTGATAGGCCGCCGCATCGCTGTTGAGCGAGGTCGTGGTCTTCAACTGCGCTTCAAGGTAGGAATTATAGACCCGGCGCACATCGGCCAGGGTGGTGCCGGAGCCGATGAAAACGTTGCCGTATTGATTGGATGCCTTGGTGGTCTGCACGGTCTGTTGACGCGAATAACCGGCGGTATCAACGTTGGCAATGTTGTTACCCGTGGTCACCAATGAGGTCTGACTTGCGGACAGACCCGACATCCCGATGTTGAGCAAACTCATGGTTCAGACCTTATAAAGTCGTAGTGGCGCCAGCCGAAGCGTAGTTTTGGTAACTGGTCATCTGCCGGGCTATATTCGAAATCTTGCTGGCGTAGTTCGGGTCGGTGGCGTAACCGGCCTTCTGCAACTCACGCACAAACTGTTCCGGGTTATCGGCCGACTTCAGCACATCTTGATAGCGACTGTTGCTTTGCAGCAGATTGACCAGGTCATGGAAGCTGTCGCGATACGAGGCGTAGGAACGGAACTGGGCCGTCTCCTTGACCATCTCGCCATTGCGGAATTCGCTGGTGATCGCCCGCGCCGAATCGCCCGTCCAGTTCTTGCTGGCCTTGATACCGAACAGGTTGTGACTGCTGCTGCCATCGGGCTGACGCATGACCGATTTGCCCCAGCCGGTTTCCAGGGCCGCCTGGGCCACCAGATAACGCGGGTCCACGCCGATACGGTCTGCGGCTTCCTTGGCCATTGGCAGCATGGCATCGACAAACTCGTCAGCGTCGCGGAAGGCCTTGCGGGCTGGAGCCAGGGGTGGCTGCGCCACGGCGCGCCCGTACACCTGCATGGATCCACTCGGTTCTGCTGCCTTGAGCGCGGCCAGCCAGTCGCCATTAGCCAGTTCGCCGGTGGCAGGCTTGACGGCGGTGATGGCACGATCCGGGAACATGTTCTGCGCCTTGACGTCAGGCGCTGCGGCAGCCGAAGGCACCAGCCCGGCAAGCAGACGGTCGGCCAGTTTCGGCGGCAAAGCCAGGCGGCGCTGGTTGAGCAATTCCATGTCGTTGCGATGAACGCCCTCGCCCGCCCCTTGCGGCGCACTCACGGCCCGCGAAGCCCACAGGGGCCGCTGGCCGTTGGAGCGCGACAATGGCCCGTCGGGTAATGTGCCGGCGGCAATGGGCGTCGGCACCGAGGCCTTGACGGCCTCGTCCAAAGCTTGCTCCTGCTTGCCCGCCGAAAGCGTTGCCGCCTCGCCTGACGCCAGGGGTTTGTTCTTGGACATCTGGCGCAGCAGCACGTCGGCCAAGCCGATACCACCACCCTCGCGAGACATGGAAACGGCCAACTGCTGGTCGTACATTTCCTGGTACTGCTTGGCTTCAGCGGTATTGAGCGGGTTGTCCTTGCCCATCGACTCGGTGGCCGCGCGCATGGACTTGAGCATTTCACCGATGAACAACGACTCGAATTCCTGCGCCACTTTGCGCAGGTTGCCGTCACTGTTCTTGTCGCCGACCTTGAGCTGGTTCAGGCGATTGAGGTCCGAGTAGGAACCCGAATCCCCGCTGATCAAAGCGCCCTTGCGCATATCCATGGCTCGTTCCTTAAATCACGATCAGGTCGGCTTGCAACGCGCCGGCCTGCTTCAAGGCTTCGAGAATCGCCATCAAGTCGCCCGGCGCCGCGCCGACCTGGTTCACCGCCCGGACAATTTCATCCAGGGTAGTGCCCGGGCCGAACTTGAACATCGGCTTGGCTTCCTGCTCGGCATTGACCCGCGAACGGGGCACCACGGCGGTCTGGCCATTGGACAATGGTCCAGGCTGGCTGACGATCGGGTCTTCGGTAATGGTTACGGTCAGGCTGCCGTGGGTCACCGCAGCGGGTGAAACCTTGACGTTCTGGCCGATCACAATGGTGCCGGTGCGCGAGTTGATGATGACTTTCGCCACCGCCTGGCCCGGATCGACTTCAAGGTTTTCCAGGATCGACAAATAGTCGACCCGCTGACTCGGATCCAGCGGTGCAGTGACGCGCACCGAACCACCATCGATGGCCTGGGCCACGCCTGGGCCAAGCATGTCGTTGATCTTGTCGACGATGCGCTTGGCGGTAGTGAAGTCGTAACGGTTGAGGTTCAGGGTCAGGCTGTTGCCCTGGTTGAAACCGCTCGGCACCGCACGTTCCACCGACGCGCCACCAGGGATACGGCCAGCCGACGGAACGTTGACGGTGATCTTCGAACCGTCGCGCCCCTCGGCGTCAAAGCCGCCCACCACCAGGTTGCCCTGGGCGACGGCGTAGACGTTGCCGTCGATACCCTTGAGCGGCGTCAGCAGCAAGGTGCCGCCGCGCAGACTCTTGGAGTTACCGATGGACGAAACAGTGATATCCACCTGTTGCCCTGGCTTGGCGAACGCCGGCAGGTCGGCACTGACCGACACCGCCGCGACGTTTTTCAACTGCACGTTGCCCGACCCCGCCGGCACCTTGATACCGAACTGCGACAACATGTTGTTGAAGGTCTGCAGGGTGAACGGGGTCTGAGTGGTCTGGTCACCCGTGCCGTTCAGACCCACGACCAAGCCATAGCCGATCAACTGGTTGGAACGCACGCCGGAAATGCTGGCGATGTCCTTCAGACGCTCGGCCTGAGCGGTGAAGGCCGCCGTCATCAGCAACGCGCCCATCAACAGCTGCTTGAGATTCAACCGCTTGAGATTCAACTGGGCCACCTAGAAAGGGAACTTCGGGCTGAGGAAGAAACGGTCGAACCAGCCTGGCTGACTCGCATCGGCAAAGGCGCCAGTGCCCGAGTAGGTGATGCGCGCATCGGCCACACGAGTCGACGGAACAGTGTTGTCGGTGGAGATGTCATCAGCGCGGACCATACCGGCAATGCGCACCAGTTCGTCCCCGGTGTTGAGGGTCAGCCACTTCTCACCCCGCACGGCGATGATGCCGTTGGGCAACACATCGGCGACGGTCACGGTGATCGAACCGGTCAGGCTGTTGCTCTGCCCGGACTGGCTGTCGCCGCTGCTCGAGCGGTCGGAACCGTAGCCGGCATTGAGACTCAGGTCACCGCCACCGATGGGATTGTTGGTGGTCAGGCTGGAGCCGAACAACGACGTCAGGCCGACGCTGGTCTCGCTGCTCTTGTCGATCTGCGAGTTGGCGTTCTTGCTGGCCTGGGTGCGCTCGTTCAGGGTGATGGTGATGATGTCACCGACCCGGAAAGCCTTGCGGTCGCTGTACAGGTTCTGCTCAAAACCGGCCTGGTAGATCGAACCATTGTTGGCGGCGGCCGGCAACGGCGTGCGCGGCAACACCGGAGCGTAGTACGGGTCATTGGGCTTGGGCGGTGGTGCGACACAGCCCGCGAGCGCGGTAATCCCACTCAGTGCCAGAACAGATACGAAGCGATTCATGACCCTACCTCTTGGTGTTGCAGGCGGCCTCAGGCCGCCCTATAGACGTGATTACAGATTCTGCGTAACGAACGAGAGCATCTGGTCGGCGGTGGAGATCACCTTGGAGTTCATCTCGTAGGCGCGCTGGGTGGTGATCATGTTGACCATTTCCTCCACAGTGCTCACGTTGGACGTTTCCAGGGTGTTCTGCAGCGTGGTACCGAAGCCGTTCAGGCCTGGCGTGCCGACTTGTGGCGCGCCGCTGGCCGCGGTTTCCAGGAACAGGTTGTTACCCACCGCTTGCAGGCCGGCCGGGTTGATGAAGTCGGCCGTCTGCAGGTTGCCGATCACCTGGGAGGCAGGGTTGCCCGCTACAGTGATGGACACGGTGCCGTCGCGGCCCACGGTGAAGGTCTGGGCATCGTTGGGAATGACGATGGCCGGCTCCAGGGCGAAACCGCTGGCATTGACGATCTGGCCGTTGGAGTCGAGGTGGAACGTACCGTCACGGGTGTAGGACGTGGTGCCATCGGGCTGCAGAATCTGGAAGAAACCGCGTCCGTCGATCGCCATGTCCAGCGGCTGCTCGGTGGTTTGCAGGCTGCCGGCGTTGAAGTTTTTCTGGGTGCCGACGATGCGCACACCGGTACCCACTTGCAGGCCCGACGGCAGTTCGCTGTCCTGGGTCGATTGGGCGCCTGGCTGGCGTTTGACCTGGTACAGCAGGTCCTGGAACTCGGCGCGATCACGCTTGAAACCCGTGGTCGACACGTTCGCCAGGTTGTTGGAAATAGTAGAAAGGTTGGTGTCCTGGGCGGACAGACCTGTTTTGGCAACCCAAAGAGCCGGAAGCATTCGATTCTCCTCGTACGCCTGTTTTTCGGCGCGACGCTGTAATTAATGATTAGATCTGCAAGACCCGAGCCATGGCTTCGTCGCCTTCTTTGGCGGTGTTCATCATCTTGACGTGAAGCTCGAACTGCTTGGCCAAGGCCAGCACCGACGTCATCTCGTCCACGGCATTGACGTTGCTCGCTTCCTGGAAACCCGACACCAACTGCACGTTGGCATCAATGACAGCCGGCTGGCCGTCCTTGGTACGGATGGTGCCGTCCAGGCCCTTGGTCATGTTGCGAAGATCCGGGTTGACCAGCTTGATGCGGTCGACTTCAGCCATCACGCGCGGACCTTCGCCCATGGCGCGGATGCTGATAGTGCCGTCCTGGCCGATTTCGATTTTCTGCTCTGGCGGCACGGCGATCGGACCACCGTTGCCCATTACCGGCATACCGTTGCCGGCCCGCAGCACGCCCAGGGCGTCAACGTTGAGGCTGCCGGTGCGCACGTAGCTTTCACCGCCTTCAGGGTTCTGCACAGCCATCCAGCCCGGCCCGCTGACTGCCACGTCGAGGTCGCGGCCGGTTTCCACCAGCGCGCCAGGGGTGAAGTCGGTGGCTGGACGCTCGGACATGGCAAATGCCCGCGCCGGAAAGCTGTCGCCAAACACCGGCATCGAACGAGCCTGCTCCAGGTCCTTCTGAAAACCGTTGGTGGAGATGTTCGCCAGGTTGTTGGCATGGGCCCGCTGCGCCAGTGCGTTCTGGCTGGCGCCGGTCATTGCCACATAAAGGTACTTGTCCACTGTCGTTCCTCTGCATGCCGGACGTTTGCCGTCCACTGCTGTACTGCTGAGCACTAAGCAATTTGCAGACCAACTTTTTTCTGGCGCCGTCGAGCCCTTAAAACAAAGGGTTTAAGGGTTCTGGAGGGAATTGGGAGAAGGCACTGAAGACGGAAAACCGGCGATGTCATGCCGTTTGGCGGCAACTCGTGCTAAGACCACTGACTCTTGTAGGAGCTGCCGCAGGCTGCGATCTTTT
>NZ_JABWQV010000080.1 GCF_014268615.1 Pseudomonas tehranensis
GCCGCTGTAGTGACGTTCGGTGGCGTTCCACTCGATCAGTTGGCGATGACGCTCGGCCGCCGGCAACGGTGACCAGTCCCCGAGACGGGTCTGCGGTGCTTCGAGCATGGCTTCCAGCAGTTGTTGCCACTGTTCCAGCCAACGCCGGGCCGTGGTTTCGCTGAACAGCGCGGCGCGGTACTCCAGCAACACCGACAGCACCTCGCCGTCGTGCACTTCCCAGTTCAGGTCGTACTTGGTGGCCTGGGCGGTCACCGCCCGTTCGCTGACCTGCAACTGCGGCCATGGCTGGCTCGACGAATCGGCGTTCTGCATGGCGAACAGCACTTGGAACAGCGGCGTCTGGCCGAGGCTGCGCGAAGGTTTCAGGTGCTCCACGACCTGGTCGAACGGCACGTCCTGATGCTGCTGGGCATCCAGCACACGGTTGCGCACCTGGCCCAGCAAACCTTCGAAATCCAGCGTCGGATCCAGATCGGCGCGCATGACCACGGTGTTGACGAAGCAGCCGATCAGCGGTTGCAGCTCGGCGAATGGACGCTGGGCCACCGGGCTACCGACCCGTACGTCGCGCTGGTTGGCGTAGCGCCCCAAGAGCAACTGCGCCGCACCGAGCATGAGCATGTACAGCGTGGCGCCGCGTTGCTGGGCGAACTGCCGCAGGCGTTCCACCAGGGCGGGTGGCAATTGCAGTTGCACTGCGCCGGCCGTCGGGGCGAGCTGGTTTGGACGGCCCTGTTCGGTCGGCAGATCCAGCAGGTAGTCGCCGTCCTCCAGTTGGTTGCGCCAGTATTCCAGTTGGCTGCTGAACGCGGTCTGTTGAATGGGCTCGCGCTGCCAGAGGGCATAATCGGGGTATTGCAGCGCCAGCGCCGGCAGTGCCGCCGGAGTGCCCTGGCACTGGGCGGTGTAGAACTGTCGCAGTTCATCCAACAGGTTCTGGCTGGAGGCGTCATCGGTGGCGCAGTGGTGCACGCTGAGCAACAGCAGCGACTGGGCGCCGCCACTGCGTTGCAGCAGTGTGGCACGCACGGGCACTTCGGCGGCGAGGTCGAAACGGCGGCCAGTTTGCGCGTGGATCGCCGCGTCGGTCAGTTGTTGCCACTGTTCGTCGCTGGCGGCCTGCAGTGGCGTGACTTGCAAGGTGATAGCGACTTGCGGTTCGACGATCAACGCCAACTCACCGTCGGTATCGCGCACGATGCGGCTGCGCAGAATCTCGTGGCGCTGGACCACGCTGTCCAGGGCCGTTTGCAGGGCCTGGACATTGAGTTCGCCGTTCAGTTGCACGGCGCTGACCACGTTGTATTCACCACCGCCGGCGCTCAGTTGTTCGAGGAACCACAAGCGTTGCTGTTCGAACGACAGCGGTAGGCGCGCCGGACGTGCCGGTGCAACGAAGGTCGCCGCCGGGGCTTGCAGGGGATCGCCCAGCAGCGCGGCCAAGGTTTCAAGGGTCGGGTGTTCAAACACCGACCGCAACGGTGGCACGCTGGTGAACTGTTGGCGCAGGCGGGCAAACAGCGCCGCCGCCAGCAGCGAGTGGCCGCCAAGGTAGAAGAAGTGGCTGTCACGGCCGATCTGCGACGGCGGCACGTTCAGCAACTCGGCCCACAGGGCGGCCAGTTGCTGTTCGGCGGCGCTGCGCGGTGGCTCCAGGGCGTCTGGTGCGGCTTGGATATCCGGGGCCGGCAAGGCCTTGCGGTTGAGTTTGCCGTTGTCGGTCAGCGGCAATTCATCGAGCAGCACAAACGCCGATGGCACCATGTAGTCGGGCAGGGCGGCGCCAATGGCTTTGCGCCAGGCGTGGATGTCGGCCTGCTGATCGCACGTCACGTAGGCCACCAGGCGCTTGTCACCGGGCACGTCTTCACGGGCTAATACCACGGCCTGGCGCACGCCCGGTTGGGCGCCGATCAGGGTTTCAATTTCCCCCAGTTCGACGCGGAAGCCACGAATCTTCACCTGGTGATCCATGCGTCCCAGGTATTCGAGCTGGCCGTCGGGCAGCCAGCGCACCAGGTCGCCGGACTTGTACAGCCGCGCGCCGGGCAGCGACGAGAACGGGTCTTCGATGAACACCTTCGCAGTCTGTTCGGCACGGTTGAGGTAGCCCAGGGTCACGCCTGCGCCGCCGATGTGCAGTTCCCCCGGGACGCCCACCGGCATCGGGTTGAGGAAAGCATCGAGCACGTAAGTGCGCACGTTGGCGATCGGCCGGCCAATGATCGGCCGCAGCGGGAAGTCATCCACCGCACAGCCGGTTGCATCGACCGTGCATTCGGTCGGGCCGTAGGTGTTGAAGAAGCGGCTGCCGGCAATCGACGGCAGGCGTTGCCATAGCTGCGCATCCACCGCATCGCCACCGAACAGCACGAAGCGCGGCAGGTACACCTCGCCACGGCGAACACTGTCGCTTTCAAGCAGGGCCTTGAGTTGCGCCGGGGTGCACTCGAAGGCTTCCAGGCGCGTGTCGCGGAAGAATCCGGCCAGGGCCTCGGGGTCGTAGCGCACGTCTTCCGGGGTCAGGTACAGGCTGTGGCCGTCGAGCAGCAGGATCAGTTCGGCCACCGAGCTGTCGAAGGCGAACGAATAGTTGAAACTGGTGCGCATCGGCTGGTCGGTGTAGCGGCGATACAAACCATGGATACGCGCCCAGGCCAGGTTGACCACCGAGCCGTTGGTCACCAAGGTCCCCTTGGGCTTACCGGTCGAGCCGGAGGTGTACATGATGTAGGCCAGGTCTTGCGGGCCGGCGAGCGGGGCAGGATTGCTGTCTGGCTGGTTGGCGAACAGCGCTGCGTCGCTGTCCAGGCGCAAGCGTGGCAGTTCGGCGCCCAGCTGTTCCAGCAGGCCTTGCTGGCCAAGGAACAGTGCCGGTTGCGCGTCTTCGAGCATGTACGCCAGGCGATCCACCGGGTAGGTCGGGTCCAGTGGTACATAAGCGCCGCCTGACTTGAGAATGCCCAGCAGGCCGACCAGCAGTTCCAGCGAACGCTCGACACACAACGCCACCGGGCGGTTGGCGCCGACGCCCTGGCTGCGCAGGAAATGCGCCACCTGGTTGGCCCGACGGTTCAGTTCGCCATAGCTCAGGCTGCGGCCTTCGAAGCACAGGGCGTCACGCTCCGGGGTGCGCTCGGCCTGTTGTTCGAACAACTGGGCGAAGGTCAGGTGCGTCGGCACCTGCATCTCGGTACGGTTCCACTCGACCACGGTGCGTTGCCACTCCGCGTCCATCAGCAGCGGCAAGGCGGCGACCGGGCGCTGTGGCTCGGCGAGCATGTGTTCGAGCAGATGCTCCAGGCGCGCGAGAGTCTGGCGGGCGCTGTCGGCGACGAATAGGTCGAGGGCGAACATCAGCTCCAGCTGGATCGGCGCATTGGCCGGGCACAGCACGTGCAAATCCAAGTCGCATTCGGAGTGCCGCAGCGGCGTGTCCAGGGCTTCGAATTCCAGCCCGGGGAAGCGTAGGCGCGATTCCATGGCCAGTTGCTGGGCGACCATCACCTGGTACAGCGGCGCATGGCTGAGGCTGCGCGGCAGTTGCAGGCTGTCGACCAATTGTTCGAACGGCAGGTCCTGATGCAGCAGGCCACTGCGCAGACGCTCGGCCACTTGTTTGACCAGGGCGGTGAAGCCAGCTTGCGGCTCGAAGTCCGCGCGAATCGCCAGGTTGTTCAACAGAATGCCCAGCAGGCCTTCGGTGCCCGGTTGTTCCCGGTGAGTGACCGGGGTGCCGACCAGCACCGTGGCGTCGCCGCTCAAGCGGTGCATCAACACGGCGAAGCCGGCGAACAGGACGGTGAACGGCGTGGTGCCGAGGCGACTGGCAAAGGCTTGCACCCGGCCACTGAGGTCGGCGCTGAGTTCACGCTGCACGATCCCGGCGCGGTAGCTTTGCACCGATGGCCGTGGGTGATCGGTGGGCAAGGCCAGCAGCGGGCTGGCATCGCTGTCGCGACGGTCCAGGGTGGTGGTCCAGTAATCGAGTTGGCGCTTGAGTTCGGCGCCTTGCAGGTGTTCGCGCTGCCAGAGGGCGAAGTCGGCGTACTGCAATGGCAGGGCCGGTAGTTCGGCGGGAGTGCCGTTGCAACGGGCTTCATAACCCAGAGCCAGCTCGCGCAGGGCGATGGTGGCCGACCAGGCGTCCGAGACCAGGTGGTGCAGGGCGATGCCCAACACATGCTCACCCGGCCCCAGGCGCAGCAAACGCGCCCGCAGCAGGGGTGGGCAGGTCAGGTCGAACGGCTGCTCGAAGGTATCTTGCAAGGCGTTGAACTGCGCACCTTCGCGAGCGGTGGCGGTCAGGCCCGACAGGTCTTCGAAGGGCAGTGCCATTTCCAGCGCTGGGCTGATGCGCTGGCACGGCAGGCCGTTGGTGCTGTGGATGCCGGTGCGCAGGATTTCATGGCGCACCAGCAGGTCGTTCAGGCTGGCGTGCAGCGCCTCGACATTGAGTTCGCCCTTCAGATGCAGGGCGAACGGGATGTTGAACAACGTGGTGCCCGGCGTCAGTTGCTCGATGAACCACAGCCGTTGTTGCGAGAACGACAGCGGCAGCAGCGCTGGACGCGGTTGGGCCTTGAGCGCGCTGATCGCCGCGGTTTGCGGTGCGGCGGCCTGGGTCTGGCGCGCGGCGATGGCTGTAGCCAGCAAGGCCACGGTGGGGTGCTCGAACAGCACCCGCAACGGCAGGTCGAGCTTGAATTGGGTGCGCAGGCGGGCAACGATCTGGGTCGCCAGCAGCGAATGCCCGCCGAGGGTGAAGAAGTTGTCTTCCACGCCGACCGTATCGCGGCCCAGCACTTCGGCCCAGATGGACGCCACGGTGGTTTCCAGTGCGTTGCGCGGGGCGATGCTTTCCTCGGCGTCGGCCTGCCAGTCCAGTTCCCGGGCGGCCAAGGCCTTGCGATCGACTTTGCCGTTGTTGTTCAGCGGCAGCTTGTCCAGGCAGACGAAGGCCGCCGGCACCATGTACGGCGGCAGTTGCGCCCGCAGGTGGTCGCTCAGGCCGTCGCTTCCCAGGGACTCGTCATAGGCCGCCCAGTACGCCACCAGCCAGGCTTCGCCGACGCTATTTTCCCGCAGCAGGACGGCGGCTTCGCGCACATTCGGGTGCTGGGCGAGACGGTGTTCGATTTCCGTCAGCTCGATCCGGTGCCCGCGCAGTTTGACCTGCTGGTCGCGGCGGCCGAGGTATTCGATCACCCCGTCTGCACGCCAGCGGCCCAGGTCACCGGTGCGGTACAGGCGACCTTCGAGTTGAGGGTGGTCGATAAAGGCGTCAGCGGTGCGCTGCGGGTCGTGCAGGTAGCCGCGGCCGACGCCGACGCCCCCGACACAGATTTCCCCGGCCACGCCAACCGGCACCGGGCGCAGGGCTTCGTCCAGCACATACAGGCGGTTGTTGGCGGTCGGCTGGCCGATGGGCATGTGACTGACTTCGGCCCCCGGGGCTGCGAAGATCGGCTGGAAGGCTACGTCGTCGGCGCATTCGGCCGGCCCGTAGGCGTTCATCAGGGCGATGTTGGGGAAGCGCGCGAACCAGTCCCGGGCCACGGTCGGCGGCAGGGCTTCACCGGTGGGCAATACCCAGCGCAGGTCCGGCAGTTGCAAATCGCACGGGCACAGCGCGAGCAAGGTGCGCATCAGGCTCGGGACGATTTCCAGCACGCTCAGGCGCTCGCTGGCGAGCACTTGCAGCAGGCGTTGCGGGTCGTGGGCGACTTCATCCGGAAGAATGTGCACGGTGGCACCGAGCACCGGCGCGGCGAGGAACTGCCACACCGAAATGTCGAACGCCACCGACGCGGTCTGCGGAATGCGGTCGTCGGCATTGAGCCCCAGGGCCGGCACCTTGCCGAAGATGTTATTGAGCATGCCGCGCTGTTCGATCATCACGCCCTTCGGCGTGCCGGTCGAACCCGAAGTGAACAGCACGTAGGCCAGGCTGTCCGGGCCACCGAGCCGCGGCAGTGGCGAATCGTTGCTGGACGTCCAGCAGGCCTCGGCGAACAGCGCCTCGGGCGCCGGGTCGAGGCCGCTGAGCAGTTGATCGAGCAGGCCGCTGCAGGCTTCGCTCGCCACCAGCAGAGGCGCGCGGGACAGCCCGAGGATTTCCCGCAGGCGCTCGGGCGGGTGATTGACCTCAAGGGGCAACATCGCTGCGCCAGCCTTGAACACCGCCAGCATCATGGTCAACAGCGCCAGGCCACGAGGGGCCACCAGCGCGACCAGTTGATCTTCACCGGCGCCGGCCTCGCGCAGGGCATGGGCCAGGCGCGTGGAACGCAGGTCCAGCTCGGCGTAGGTCAGCGACTCACCGGCGCAGATCGCAGCGACCTGATCACCGCGCTGGGCGACCTGGGCGGCAAACAGCTCGGCGTAACTTTGATCCAGCGGGAAGTCGTGGGGGTTGAGTGCCCACTCACCCAGCAACTGTTGGCGTTCCTCGGCGGCCAGCAGTTCGAAGCTGGCCAATGGCGCGTCGGGGGCGGCGAGCATGCTGCGCACCAGGCTGGCGATGTGGCCCAGCAGGCGTTGCACGGTGGCGGCTTCGAAACGTTCGCGGTCATAGGACACGCGGATGCCCAGCTGTTCTCCCGGCAGGATCACCACGGTCAAGCCGTAGTGGGTGTGCACGCTGTGGTCCATGCCTTCGAGGCTGAACTGGAAGCCGCCTTCGAGGATCTGTTCGTCGATGGGCGCGTTTTCGAACACCAGGATACTGTCGAACAGGGTCTCGCCCCGGGGGAAATCGCTCCAGCCCTGGATGTCGGTCAACGGTGTGTGCTCGAAGTCACGCATGTCGACGTTGAGCTTTTGCAGGTCGCCCAGCCAATGGCCGAGCGTGGCATTCGGGTCCACCGAAACCCGCAGCGGCAGGGTGTTGATGAACAGACCGATCATCTCCGCTACACCGGTCAGGTCGGCCGGACGCCCGGCCACGGTGACGCCGAACACCACGTCCTGTTGCCCGCTGTAGCGCGACAGCAGCAGTGACCAGACACCCTGGAAAAACGTGTTCGGGGTGATCCGCCGACTGCGGCAGAACGCCGCCAGCGCCTGGGTTTGCTGCTCGTTCAGGTGAATCAGTTGGTCGTCCACCAGCACCGCATCGGTGTAGCGGTCGCGGGTCACGCCGTTGTCCACGGTCAGTGGCGTAGGGGCGTTGAGGCCTTGCAGTTGGCCGCGCCAGAATTGCTCGGCCTTGCCCGCATCCTGGCGTTGCAGCCACTGGATGTAATCGCGAAATGGCCGAGGGCTTTTCAGCTCCGGCGTGCGGTCGTTGCACAGTGCTTCGTAGACTTTGAGGAAGTCCACGGTCACCAGGGAAATGCACCAGGCGTCCATCAGGATGTGGTGGAAGCTGCGAATGAATTCGTAGGACTCGTCAGCCAGGCGCACCAGCCGAAAGCGAATCAGCGGTGGTTTGGACAGGTTGAAGCCGACTTTCTGCTCGTCTTCGAGCAGGGTGCGGATCCGCGCTTCCTGCTCATGGGGGGCGAGTCCGCGCAAATCGAGGGTGTCCAGCGGTACCTTGACCTGACGATGGATCACCTGCACCGGTTGCTTTTGGCTTTTCCACTGGAAACTGGCACGCAGGGAAGGGTGCAGCGCCACCACCTGGCGCCACGATTCGAGGAACGCGCCTTCATCGATGGCCCCGCCGATGCGGTAGCGATCCTGCATCAGGTACACACCGGAGTCTTCGTGCAGCAGGGAGTGGAACAGCATCCCTTGTTGCAGCGGCGACAGCGGGTAAATGTCTTCGATCGGGTTACCGGTGGTTTTTTCGCTGGTCATTAAAACGGTCCTGCGTAAATAGGGGCGACGGTGATGGCGTGGTGACGAGAAGAACCGCTCACAGGTCGGCCTCGTCCAGTTCGGCCATCAGCGCTTGCATTTCGTCATCGGACAGGCCCGAGGCGCTGAATTCGGTGCTGTCGGCTTGCGGCTCGGCGGCGCTCGGATCCAGCGGTTGCGCGACCTCGGCCATGGCTGCGACGGTCTGGCGTTCGAAGACTTGCTTGGCCGACAGCGCGATGCCTTGCTCATGGGCCTGAGCCACCACTTGCAGGCTCAGGATCGAGTCGCCGCCGATGGCGAAGAAATTGTCGGTGACGCTCACTGTCGAGAGTTTCAAGACCTTGGCGACGATGGCTTGCAGGGTGGTTTCCATGGCGTTGCGCGGCGCCACGTGGGCGCTTTCGTCGAGCTGCTCCGGGTCGGGCAACTGGCGGGTGTCGAGCTTGCCGTTGGGCGTGCGGGGAAAGCTCGCCAGGGTCAGCACCAGGGCCGGCACCATGTACGACGGCAGGCGTTCGCCGAGGAAACGCTTGATCGCCTCCGAGTCCGGTGCGTAGCCGTGGGCGGCCAGGATATAGGCGAGCAGGCGCTTGCCGGCGGCATGTTCCTGAACGATCACCGCGGCTTCGCGCACGTCGCTGTGGCTGCACAACTGGCGTTCGATTTCGCCCAGCTCGATGCGGTAGCCACGGACCTTGACCTGATGGTCCTTGCGCCCCAGGAACGCCAGGCGCCCGTCGGCCAGCCAGCATGCCAGGTCACCGGTGCGGTAGGCGCGAGTGCCGTCGGCCAGGGTGACGAAGGCCTTGGCGGTTTCTTCGGGTTTGTGCCGATATCCGCGGGCCAGGGCGGGGCCGGCGAGGACGATTTCACCTGGTTCGCCAATGCCGCAAGCCGTGTCGAATTCATTCAGCAGGCGCAGGTCCATGCCGGCGATCGGACGGCCGATGCTGACGTTCCGGCGTGGGTCCAGCACCTCATAGGTGGCCCATACGGTGGCCTCAGTGGGACCGTATTCGTTCACCAGATGTGCGTGTGGCAGGGTCTTGCTGTGTTGCGCGATCAGCGACGGCGGGCAAGCCTCACCCGCGACGATCCAGCAGGCGAGGCTGTCGGTTCCCCCGCTGCGCTGCAATTGATCGAGCAGGGCTTGGTACAGCGACGGCAGCGACAGGCCGTGGCTGACCTGGTGCTGGGCAATCAACTGCGCCAGGCGGGCCATCTCCAGCTCTTCGCCCGGGGCGGGCAATACCAGGCGCCCGCCTTGGGCCAGAGTCCAGAAAATCCCGGCGACCGAACTGTCGAAGGCAAACGACGACAACAACAGGTAGGCGCGCACCGGGGTCTCATAGGCCGCCATGCGTACCTGGGTCGAGAAACTCAAGGCGCCGTGGCTGATTTCCACGGCTTTCGGCGCACCGGTAGAACCGGAGGTGTAGATCAGGTAGGCGAGGTCGTTGGCGTCCGGCAAGGGCAGCGCCGGCCAATCGCCGAGGTCCTGTGTCGTCAGCTCATCCAGCACGAAGCGTTGCAGGTTGGCCGGCACGCTGTCAGCCAGTTCTGCGCTGACCACGATGTGGGCGATGGCGCTGTCGGTGAGCATGTAGGCGCGACGGTCGGCCGGGTAGGTCGGGTCGACGGGCATGTAGGCGCCACCGGCTTTCAAAACGGCGAGCATGGCGACAATGGCCGCGTTGCTGCGGGCGAACAGGATGCCGACAGGCACCCCTGGACCGATGCCGGCGGCGACCAGTTGATGGGCCAGTTGCGTGGCGCAGGCGTCGAGGCGGCTGTAGCTCAGGTCGCCGTCCTTGTCGCTGAGGGCGATGGCGTTCGGTTGTTGGCGAACCTGACGGGCAATCAATTCCACCAGCGTCACCGGTTCGATGGAGGGGGCGCTCGCGCCGGTGCCGATCAACTGCGATTGCAGCGTGCCACCCAGGGGCAATTGGGCCCAGCCCCGTTGCGGTTCGGCCAGGGCGCCTTGCAGCAGTTGCAGCCATTGTTCGGCAAGGCAGCCCGCAGCGTCGGCGCTGAGGACATGGCGGTCGTAGACCACCTGCGCGTGCAGGCTGTCGGGCAACTGGCGGACGTTCAGGCAAGCCTTCAACGGGTTCATGACCGCACTGGCATGGCGCTCCCGGGCATCGCCGGAGCGCCAGGCAAAAGCGTATCCGGCGGGGTGGTCGCCGGTGTAATAGTCTTGCCAGCCAATCAGCCGCTCCAGGGTGGCGGCCACTTGCGTGCTTTGCTCCAGCAGGGGCGCCTGGGCATCCAGTTCGATGCTCACGGGCAGGCACTGTTCGAACAGGCCCAGGGTGTTCTCCAGTTCCGCGCCGCGACTTTCATGGATCAGAGTGAGTGGCACCTGCTGCTGGCCGACCAGTCGTCCCAGGACCGCAGCCCATGCCGCCAGCAGCAGTTCCGGGGTCAGGGCCGGGTGACGGGCGAGGTCGGCCGGCAGCGTCAGCTCCAGTCGGGTCGGCGCAAATCCACCATCGAGGGGCGATTCCAGCGGCAGCTGCAAGGTGGCCTGTTCGGTGTCGCCCGCAGGTTTCCAGAAGCTCACGCCCGGATGGTCCGGCGCGTCTTCCACCAGGCTCCAGCGCCATTCGGCGTAATCGGCGTACTGCAGGGTTTCGGACAGGTCCGTGGCAGTGTCCTGCAGCAATGCACCGGCCAGCCATTTCAGGCTGGCGAGGTCGAAATGGCTGCTGGCCGCCGCGAGGTCCAGCACGTATTGCTCATCGGACAGGCGCACCAGGGTCACCCACAGCGGCGTTGTCCAGTCACGGGGCTGGGTGGCGAGTTGAGCGAGCGCGGCGTCCTGGTCGGCGCGGCTGTGTGGGCGCAGGTCCTGGAGGTTCACCGCCAGTGAGCCGGCTTCGTCAATCACCTGCACCGGGTGGCGCAGACCTGGCACGGCCATCAGGCGTGTGCGCAGGATTTCACTGCCGGCCACCAGTGCCTGCAGGCGGTTGTTCAGTGCATCGACATCCAGCGGTTGCAACAGCGACCATTGCAAATGGCAGCTAAACGGGTGCGCCGCTGCGCCGTGGGTGTGGGGGTAAACCGATGCCTGTTGCGGCGAAATACGAAAACCTTGAAGTCCGCTCATGTTCATCTCGACTGGAAAAGGGCTTGAGCCTGGATCACCGCACAGACGTCGGGGCTTGCTGGACTCGTGTCAGGCAAGCCGCCTGCGAACGGCGGGTGGACCCGTTGAATGTCAGACGGCAACGTCGCTCGACAGCAGGGCTTCAGCCATGCCGGTCATGATGGCGCGCTTGCCGGTAAAGGGTTCGCGACCGTGCACGGCGAGCATGTTGTCGATGAACAACACGTCGCCCTGCTGCCAACTGAAGCGCACCAGCGAGTCGAGGTAGGCCGCGCGTAGCGATTCCAGAACCTGCGGCTCGATCGGTTCGCCATCGCCGTAAAAGGTGTTGGTGGGCAGGTCGAGGTCGTTGAAGTTGCTTTGCAGCGAATCGCGGATTCGCCCGGGCAGGGTGCTGATGTGGAAGAACGTGGCGTGGTTGAACCAGACCTCTTCGCCGGTGCGCGGGTGGCGCACCACGGCCGGTCCGCGTTGGCGGGTGCGCAGGCGATTGTTGTCTTTCCATTCCACTTCGATGCCGACGCTGGCGCAGTAGGCTTCCACTTCGCGGCGGTCTTCGGACTGGAAAACGCTCTGCCACGGCAGGCCGAAACCGTCGCCGTAGTTGCGAACGTACAGCACGCCTTTTTCCCGGAACCGCGCTTCGATCTGCGGGCTGATCCTGGCCTTTACGGCGCGGATCGAGCCGATCGGTGTTTCACCGCCAGTCTCGGACGGCAGTTGGCAGTAGAAGAACAACCGCAGGGGGAAGCGCGGCGAATAGGAGTGCTCGTTGTGGGGGAAAATCATCTGGTCGGCCGGGTAGTCGGTCGAGGTGTAGATGTTGCCGCCGACCCGTGTCCGGGGGGACGCGCGGAACATGTATTCCAACGCCCCGGGGGAGAGGGCGGCGATCACCTGGTCGAACTGCTCGACAGACGCGACGTTGAAGCCGCGAAACAGCAGGGCGCCGTACTGCAGCAATTTTTTTTCCAGCGACTCGCGTTCCCGGGCGGCCCAGGCGATCAGGTCAACGCCGCTGACCGCCGGCTCGATCACCAGGGGCAGGGCGTGGTCCGGACTGAGCAGGCGCTCGGTGACCAACTGTTGTTCCGAGACGTTCATGGCTTTGCGACGCACGGCGCCAAGGGCGCGTGGCGATGGGGGCACGATAGACATAACGGCATCCGACTCGGTTAAAGGGACAAGGAGCGACGTTTGGCTTGCATCATCTGGCTACGACCGGCCAGCGCCTGGGATTGCTGTCGCTCCCGGGCGAAGGCCTGATCCCAGCTGTCGATGCGCTCGGCCAGTGCCGGCAACGGCTCGTCCAGCAGGCTGTGCATCTGCTCCAGCAGGCGCGTCCATAGGTGTTGCAGGCGCAAGGCACGGTCCCGGTCGAAGTATTCGCCGCGATACTTGAGGGTCGCGGCGAGGCCTTCGTCGCCGTGCACCAGGTCGAGCACCAGGTGGAAATCCCCCGGTGCCTGGGCCACGTCGAGCGCGGACAACTGTGCGCCAGCGATGGCGGTCGGGGTCACCCGTGACGGTTGATAGTTGAGCTTGACCTGAAACAGCGGCGAGTGACCGGGGCGGCGCTGCGGCGCGAGTGCCGAGACCACCAGATCAAAAGGCAGGCCTTGATGGGCGTAGGCCAGGCGCGACTCATCGCGAACCTGCTCAAGGAAACCGGCCAGGGTCGCTTCGCCGCGCAAGTCACAACGCAGGGTCAACTGGTTGACGAAGAAACCGATGACGTCGTTGTGCTCTGCCAGCGGTCGGCCGCTGACGTCGGTGCCCAACAGGAACTGCGGCTGGCCGCCCAGTTGCTTGAGGACCAGTTGGTAGCTGGCCAGCAACAACATGAACAACGTCATGCCTTGTTCACGGGCCAGCGCTGCCAATCGCTCGCAGCCGGTCTGGGGCACGTTGAAGTCCAGGCTGTATTCGCCAGGGGCCTGGCCGCTACCACCCAGTTCCAACGTTTGCGGCATGCCGGCCAGGTGTTCGCGCCAGAAGCCTTGCTCGGTGGCGATTCGCTGTTCGCTCCAGTGCAGGGCTTCCCATTGGGCGAAAGCCAGGTATTGCCCCGGCAGCCCCACGTCTGCCGAGCCAGCCAGTTCCGCCAGCAGCACCTGTGCCGAACGCCCGTCGAAGGCGATGTGGTGCAGCGTCAACAGCAGGTCATGGTGTTGGTCATGTCGGCTGAGTAACTGCGCTCGCAGCACTGGGCCGGCTTGCAGATCGACAGGGGTGGCGTGTTCTTGGGCCAGGCGTTCGTTCAGCGTCTGCTGTTGCTGTGCTTCGTTCTGCTCACGCAAATCATGATGGGCCAGTGCTACAGCCGTGGCCGGCAATACCTGTTGTTGCGGGCCATCGACACTGTCGCGGTACACCGTACGCAACACGCCGTGACGCTCAACCAGCGTGTTCAGTCGCAGGGCCAACGTCTCGATGTCCAGCGGACCTTGCAGGCGCAGGTGCAGCACCAGGTTGTGGCGGGTGTCGTCCGGGTTCAGTTGGCGCAGGAACCACAGGCGACGCTGGGCGAACGATTGATGTCCCTGACAGGGGTTGGTCTGCCCGGTGGGAGCGTCAGCCGTTGGCGTTGGATCATTGAGGAACGCGTGCAGGGCCAGCGCCCATTGTCCCAGGGTGGTTTCCCCGAACAGGTCCTGAGTATCGAGGTTCCAACCCAGGTCCCTGTGCAGGCGCGCGGCAAAGTCGGCCACGCCGATGGAATCCAGGCCCTGGCCGATCAGGCTGAGGTCGAAGTCGGCGCAAAAATACGGATTGACCGCGTGCAACGTCTGTTCCAGCCATTGGCGGCAGGCGGCTTGGGCCTGTTGCGACGTTTCGGTCGCCAGGCGCTTGAGCCGGGCAAGGTCAAGGGGCTCGTCGTTCGAGGCCAGCGTTCCACCGCTCTGGGCGATGATGCTCAACGTGCCGGCGGCCAGTTGTTTGCGCGCACCTTGGCGGGCGATCTTGCCGCTGGTGGTCATCGGGATGGTGCCGGCTTGCACCAGCACAATCTGGTCAATGCCACAGTCGGCGGCTTCGCGCACAGCGTTTTGCATCGACGTGAACAGCGCCGGATGATGCGCCGGGTCGACGAACTTGCGCTGCGGCTCGGCGACAATCACCAGTTTCTCGCGGCCCAGTGCCGGGTCCATTTGCGCGAAGGCGGCGATGCGTCCGGTACGGATGCCGGGCTCGGCGTCGGTAATGGCGAATTCGATGTCGTGGGGGTAAAGGTTGCGCCCATTGAGAATCAACAGGTCCTTGAGCCGCCCGCAGATCACCACCTGGCCTTCGTGCATGAAGCCCAGGTCGCCGGAGCGCAGGTAATGCTCCGATGAGCCGACAATCCGTGCCTCAAAGGCCTCACGAGTGGCTTCGGGATTGTTCCAGTAGGATTCGGCGTTGCTCGGGCCCTTGAGCCAGACTTCGCCGATGTGATCGGCGGCGCAGCGCTCGAAGGTTTGCGGGTCGACGATGGCGATGCTGTGCAAGGCTTGCGGATAACCGCAGGCGACGAACTCCACCGCGGCGGCATCGGCAGCGGCCAGGGCCACGCGACCGCTCTCTAGCACGGCTTTGTCCAGGCGCAGCACCACCGGCAGCGCATCGGCCGGCGTGGCGCTGACGCACAGCGTTGCTTCGGCCTGGCCGTAACCGGGGCTGATGGCCAACGGGTTCAGGCCGCAGGCGGCAAAACGCTGGGCGAAGGCTTCCAGGGTGCCGGGATGGATTGGCTCTGCGCCGTTGATGGCGTGTTTCCAGTTGCTCAGGTCCAGCTGTGCGATCAGGTTGTCGCTGACCACGCGGTTGCACAGGGCATAGGCGAAGTTGGGGGCGAAGCTGGCGGTGGCCCGGTAGCGACTCAATGCCTGCAGCCAGGTCGACGGCGCATTGACGAAGGTCTGGGAAGCCATCAGGTAGCACGGCATGCCGCTGTAGAGCGGGGCCAGCATGCCGCCGATCAGGCCCATGTCGTGATACAGAGGCAGCCAGTTGACCATGGCGCCGTGCTCGTCAAAATCGTACGCCTGGCGCATCAGTTCGACGTTGGCGATCAGGTTGCGCTGACGCACTTCGACGCCTTTTGGCGAGCCGGTAGAACCGGAGGTGTATTGCAGGAAGGCCACGGTCGAACCGTCGATAGCCGGGCGTTGCCACTGGCTGGCCGGTGGCGTGCCCAGATGCTGGACGGTCAGCACATCGACGCGGCCCTCCACCAGTTCCTGCAGGCTTTCGCAATGATCCGCCGGTGCCAGAATCAGCGCCGGCTCGGCATCCACTACCACGTTGCGGACGCGGTCGAGGTGGCGCGGTTTGCGCGACGGTGGCGGAAACAACGGCACGGCAATCAGGCCCGCATATAGGCAGGCACAGAAGGCACGGGCGTAGTCGAGGCTGCTGGGCAGCATCAACAGCACGCGATCACCCGGCGCATAACGCGCTTGCAGCGCGGCCGCCAGGGACTGGGACTGCTCGTGCAACTGGGCAAAGGTCAGGGTTTCGCCGATGTTTACACCGTCCGGCAAGAAATGCAGGGCAGCACGTTGAGGGAAGTGCTGGGCGTTGGCTTCCAGCACCTCAATCCAATGTTTGAATGAAAACATGTGCAATTCACGCCATGGCCACGATGACTTTACGGTCACCGGTGAAAGGATTGCGACCGTGTGCCACCAGTCGGTTGTCGAGCATCAGGATATCGCCCGGCTGCCAGGGGAAACTGACGGCAGTCTCGCGGTAAACCTCGCGTACGGTGTCGAGCATGTCGTCGGCAATGGCCGAGCCGTCGCCGAAGTAGACATGGCGCGGCAGGTTCTCTTCACCCACCGCTGCCAGCAGGCTGGCGCGTACGCTCGGTTCGATGGCCGAGACATGGAACAGGTGCGCCTGGTTGAACCAGACCCATTCACCGGTATCGGGATGCTGCTGCACGGCGGCGCAACGTTGGCGAGTGCGCAGGTCGCCATCGGCTTTCCATTCCCACTCGATGTCGTTGTCCCGGCAGTAGCGTTCGACCTGGGCACGGTCCTGGGTGTTGAAGACTTTTTCCCAAGGCAGGTCCAGGGCGCCGCTGTAGTTGCGTACATAGAGCAACTCGCGGCTGGCGAACAGCTCGCGGATCTCGGCGGGCATGCGCTGGTAGATCAGGCGGCTGTCGGCAATCGGGGTCTCGCCGCCGGTTTCACTGGCCTTGATGCAGTGAAACCAGATGCGCGAAGGCCAAGGGCGGGTGTAGGCCTGCTCGTTGTGCAAGGGTATGAATTGATGGGCCGGGTATTCCGTGGAGCTATAGACCCCGGCGAAGACTTTGCTGCGCGGCGTGGAACCGAATTCGTAACTGGCCAGCGGTGCCCCGAAGCTGGCAGCGAAGCGCTTGAAATCGATGGGCGTGGCGACGGCGAAACCGCGAAACAACACGCCGCCAACCGTGGTCAGCGCATGAGCCAGGCCGTCGCGAATCGAGGCGTCCAGATCGTGGATCGACTGTCCCGATGTCCCTTGCACCAGCAGGGGGAGCGACTGGGCGCTTGCATCCGTGGGCGCCATGGAAAAAAGCTCGGAACGCCCGTTCAGGTGTTCGATTGAGGTCATCCTTGTGCATCCTCTTATATCTTCTTCGACCAGTCACAAGACCTTGAAAGCAGGGCAGCGGTCGGTGGTGTAGGACTCGTCTGTAATGTATTCAGATCAATACAAGACGTCATACTAGGTACAAATGAGATAGATTATCAATACTATTTATTTAATTTTTTTTTTGGATTAGACTCCGCTCCGCTGGCGCCACACAGCCTTCGGCCAGCTCAAAAAACCTAAAAATATCTGTCGCAGGGGAGCGGGGCGTGAATTTCAAAAAGAACACAATTGCGTTGGCTGTAGGGTCGGCCATAGGCCTGAGCAACGCTGCATGGGCGGCCGAAGAAGCCGGCACGATGGAGATTGCTCCAATCACCGTGACAGGTGAAAAAATCGACCGCACGCTTGAACAGACCCAGTCCAGCGTCGTGGTCCTCACCGACAAGAATCTGCGAGAGCACGGCGACAAGGACCTGGTGGATGTATTCGCCCGCACGCCCGGCGTCTATAGCCAGGCCGGCAATGAAAACTGGGGTATCCGTGGTGTGCCGGTGTCCGGTTTTGACGACCAGGGCCCAGCGACTCTCAATGGTGCCGTATCCGTTTATGTCGACGGTGCCGTACAGCCGAACCGTGCGCTGACCCTCAGCCCGGTCCCGCTCTGGGATGCCGAACAGGTCGAAGTATTCCTTGGTCCGCAATCCACCACCCAGGGCCGTAACTCCCTGGCCGGCGCGGTGGTTATCCGGACCAAGAACCCAACCTTCGAACCGAGCTTTTCGGCGCAAACCAATGTGGGCAATTACGGTGAGCGCGGGGCGGCGGTGGCCGGTGGTGGCTCGATCGTCGACGACAAGATCGCCGGGCGTATTGCCGTGGACTATGGCGAGGGCGACGGTTACATCCGCAACACCACGCTCAATGACGACGCCAACCCGCGTCGCACCAGCAACACCCGCGGCAAATTGCTGATCCTGCCCAACGACGACACCGACGTGTTGCTCACCTACGCCCACAGCGAACATCGCCAAGGGGATCGTTCCACGATGCGCGGCGCCGACGGCAAGCCGAGCTATTACGACATTGGGTCCAACACCAAGGCCTTCGACAACCTCAAGCAGGATACCCTCAGCGCCAAGGTGGATTATCGTCTGAACGATGCCTGGTCGCTGACGAGCATGACCGCCAATACCAGTACCGACTACAGCAACCGTCTGGACTTCGACCAGAATGCCGTGGACAACGAGGTCGTTCTGCGTAAGCAAGACGGTAACCTGTTCAGTCAGGAGCTGCGTTTGAACTACACCTCGGACACGGTGAAGAGCTTTGTGGGTGCGTACTACGGCCACAACAGCAACAACTTCCACGACCGGTTGTTTTTCGATGACGTGCTGTTCGGTACGGTCAAGGGCGATACCACGATCGAGAACAAGGCAGTGTTCGGTGAAGTCAACTGGACGTTCGCACCGCGCTGGACCTTGATCACCGGCCTGCGTTACGACCACGAGACCAACGATACTGACGTCGAGCAGGACGATTTCTCCGAATCCGGCAAAGTCAAAAAGTCATTTGACGCCGTGCTGCCGAAACTCGGCATCGACTATGAGCTGGCCGCGAACCAATACCTCGGTTTCATGGTGCAAAAAGGCTACCGCGGTGGTGGCGTCAACCTGCGTTCCGGTAGCGGTCACCAAGCCTACGATCCGGAATACACCACCAACTACGAGCTGTCCTACCGCGGTTCGTTCTTCGACAAGACCCTGCGTACCCGCGCCAACCTGTACTACACGGATTGGAAAGACCAGCAGGTCAGTGTTAGGCGCAACGGCAGCGACTTCATTGATGTCTTCAACGCGGGTCGCAGCGATATCAAGGGGCTGGAAGTCTTCGCAGAGAAGGACATCACCGAACAGCTGACCTTGAACGTCGGCGCCTCCGTGACCGATAGCAAATATAAGGACTTCGTCACAGGCAGCGGGCAGGACAGGAGCGGTGAGTCGTTCCTCTATTCGCCTAAGTACAAGGCTTCGGTAGGGGGTGTCTATCGCTTCGACGACCGTCTGATATTAGGCACGGATATTGTCTATCAGGGCACCGCGCCTTCGGAGTATGAATTCGATTCAAATGGCAAAGTCACGGGTGAGCGTAAGAGCGACGCCTATGTTCTGGTGAACCTCAACGCCGAGTACAAAGTCACCAAGAACGTCGCTGTGTCCGCTTACGTCAAAAACGCCTTCGACAAGGAATACATCACCAACAACCGTAACGACGACATCATCGACGTCGGCGCGCCGCGCACGGTGGGGATGATTCTGCGCTACGACATGTAAAACCCAAAGGCGCGGGGAGGCAATCTCCTCGCGCCTGTCCTGCAACGTTTCGGATGTTTGTTTCCCGGCTGTTTGTTCCTTCCAAACCCAGCCTCCATGGAGGAAATCATGAGTGCTTTTTCGAATGTCACAGCGGGTGGCGCGCAACAGCTGCGCCTGTTGCACACCGGTCTGTCGAGTCCTTACTGCCTCGATCCGACTCCACTGCTGGAACGTCAGCAACAGCAGGAATCCAACGCCCGCAGTTACCCGCGACGCATTCCGCTGGTGCTTGAAAGGGCCCATGGCATTTATGTGCAGGACAGCCGGGGGCAAGTGTTTGTCGATTGCCTGGCCGGTGCCGGCACCCTGGCGCTGGGCCACAACCACCCGGTGATCATCGAAGCCATCACTCAGGTCATGGCGGCCGGTGTGCCGATGCACACCCTGGACCTCATGACGCCTGTAAAGGACGCATTCGTCCAAGAGATTTTCGCTTGCCTGCCCAGCGAGTTCGCTCGCCATGCACGCATCCAGTTCTGCGGCCCGAGTGGGGCCGATGCGGTCGAGGCCGCGCTCAAGCTGACTCGCACCGCCACGGGGCGGCATTCGGTCCTGGCGTTTGAAGGGGCCTATCACGGGATGACCCTGGGTACGCTGGCCATCAGTGGCAACCTGTCACCGAAAAATGCCCTCGGCGCACTGATGCCAGGTGTGCAGCGCCTGCCGTTCCCGCACGACTATCGTTGCCCTTTCGGAGTGGCCGGTGATCAGGCGGTCACGTTGAACGTGCGTTACCTGGAACACTTGCTCAACGACCCGGAAAGCGGAGTGACCGCACCGGCGGCGCTGATCCTGGAGCCGATTCAGGGCGAGGGCGGAGTGATTGCCGCGCCGGACCGCTGGCTGCAGGAACTGCGCCGATTGACCCAGGCCCATGGTATCCCGCTGATCGTCGACGAGATCCAGTGCGGCATTGCCCGCAGTGGCCGGATGTTTGGCTTCGAGCAATCGGGTATCACGCCGGATGTGATCACCCTGTCCAAAGCCATCGGTGGCGGGTTGCCGCTGTCGGTCATGGTCTACCACGAGTCGCTGGACGTCTGGCAGCCGGGCGCCCACGCCGGCACATTCCGCGGCAACCAGTTGGCGATGGCGGCGGGTACCGCGACCTTGCGTTTCATCCGTGATGAAGGCCTGGTCCAGCACGCTGAAAAGGTCGGCGCTTACCTGCAGAAACAACTGCAGGCGCTGCAAAACGAATTCGCCTGGATCGGCGATGTGCGTGGTCGCGGCCTGATGCTCGGGATGGAAATCGTCGACCCGCAGGGCACCCTTGATGTGCAGGGCCACCCGCCGGTGGACACGGCCCGGGCCAAGGCCTTCCAGCAGGCTTGCCTGAAGCACGGCTTGATCGTTGAGCTTGGCGGGCGCCATGGGGCGACGGTGCGCTTCTTGCCGCCGCTGATCATCACTGAGCAGGAGATCGATTTCGTTGCGAAAATCCTGTTCCAGGCCGCGAGCACGATCAACGAGCGCCCCGCAGGCTGAACTCAACACAAAACCTGTGGGAGCGAGCCTGCTCGC
>NZ_JABWQV010000081.1 GCF_014268615.1 Pseudomonas tehranensis
GGAGCTGCCGAGTGGAACGAGGCTGCGATCTTTTGATTTTGATCTTTCACTCATGACTCAATTGTCTGGGGCAAGATCGCAGCCTCGTTTCACTCGTCAGCTCCTACAGGTGGGGCGAGTCCCCGCGCTATAAAGGTTGCGCCGTTATTTACGCTTGAGCATCTCCGGCAACTGCGCCACCAGCTTCTGGTTATTCAACGGCGCCCGAATAAACCCACGCTGAGTACCGTCCGGGCCGATGACGGCGAGGTTGCCACTGTGATCGACGGTGTAGTTGGGCTTGCTGGTATCCGCCGGGATGAACGGAATGCTCACCGCGTTGGCCAGCTTCTGCAGGTCTTCGATGGATGACGGGGTCAGGCCGATGAACTGCGGGTCGAAGTAGCCCAGGTACTGCTTGAGTTGCTTGGGCGTGTCGCGGTTCGGGTCGACGCTCACCAGTACGATCTGCAACTTATCCACAGCCTCGGGCGGCAGCTCGCTTTTGATCTGGCGTAGTTGGGCGAGGGTGGTGGGGCAGATGTCCGGGCAGAAGGTGTAGCCGAAGAACAGCAGGCTCCATTTGTCTTTCAGTTCGTCCATCACCACAGGCTGACCGTCCTGATCGGTCATTTTCACGTCCGGCAGGTTGCGGCTCTGGGGCAGCAGGATGATGCCGGCGTCGATGAGTGCCGTCTGGGCGCCCTCGCCTTTACCGGACAGCACTTTGTTGATGGTCAGGCCCATGATCAGCGCGATCACGGCCACGAGGATGAAGACGGTTTTCTGGGTTCGAGTCATAGGCTCAACAGTAAGTAGTGATCTACAAGCAGGGCGATGAACAGCAGGAACAAGTACCAGATAGAGTACTTGAACGTGTTGATCGCCGCGTGCGGCCGACTGCCACGGTACAACACCACGGCCCATTGCAGAAACCGGGCGCCCAGTACGAGGGCGCAAACCAGATACAGCACCCCGCTCATCTGGATCACAAAGGGCATCAGGCTCACCGCCAGCAGCACCAGGGTGTACAGCAGGATATGGATCTTGGTGTAGTGCTCGCCGTGGGTCACCGGCAGCATCGGGATGTCTGCCTTGGCGTATTCCTCTTTGCGATGAATCGCCAGGGCCCAGAAGTGCGGTGGGGTCCAGGCGAAGATGATCAGCACCAGCAGCAACGGTTCGGCGCTGACATGCCCGGTGGCGGCCACCCAGCCCAGCAGCGGTGGCGCCGCGCCGGCCAGGCCGCCGATGACGATGTTCTGCGGCGTCGCCCGCTTGAGAAAGCCGGTGTAGATCACCGCATAGCCGAGCAAGGAGGCCAGGGTCAGCCAGGCGGTCAGCGGGTTGGTGAACGCCAGCAACAGCGCTTGGCCGGCCACCGCCAGGACCAGGGCGAAGGTCAGTGCGGCGGCCGGTGAGACCCGGCCTTCGGCCAGGGGGCGTTTGTGAGTCCGGGCCATCACCGCGTCGATGCGCCGGTCCACCACATGGTTGACCGCCGCCGCGCCGCCGGCACACAGGGCAATGCCCAGGTTGCCGAACACCAGCACCGTCCACGGCACACCGGCGCGGGTGGCGAGGAACATGCCCACCAGCGAGGTGATTAGCATCAACACCACCACTTTGGGCTTGGTCAGCTCCAGATAATCGCGCCAGATCGCCTGGCTGTGGCGTTCACCGGTCAGGGTTGCCATGGCATCTCTCCTTTTATAGTTATGGGGCTGACGCCGTGTTTATGCGGGTTGAACCGCCAGCGCAGCGGGACTTGATGCTTGACCCGAACCAGGCTGGTCCGGGCGTGATAATTGACCAGCACCAGGGTCAGCAGCAGCGCGGCGCCCCCGGCGTTGTGCGCGACGGCCACCGGCAGCGGTAGATGAAAGAGCACGTTGCTGATGCCCAGGGTGATTTGCGCCGCCAGTGCGATCAGCACCAGCCCGGCCAGCCGGGTCATGCCGACGGTTTTCAATTGCCAGGCCAACCCCAGCAGCACCACGGTCACCAGCAACGCGCCGATACGGTGGGTCAAGTGAATGGCGGTGCGCGCATCGCTGTCGAGCTGGCCGCCCAGGTAGTTCGGACCGATGTGCTGGGTCAGATGAAAGCCGTTGGCAAAATCCGCCGGTGGCAGCCACTGGCCGTGGCAGGTCGGGAAATCGACGCAGGCTACGGCGGCGTAATTGGAGCTGACCCAACCGCCGAGGGCGATCTGGCCGATCACCAGCAGCAGCCCGGCGGTGGCCCAGTGTTGCAGTCGCTTGGGCACGGTCAGCGCCGGCAACACACCGGATAATCTCAACGTGAGCAGAAACAGCAAGCTCAGGGTGGCGAAGCCGCCCAGCAGATGCCCGGTCACCACTTGCGGCCACAGCTTGAGGGTGACGGTCCACATGCCGAACGCCGCCTGGGCAACCACCACCGCCAGCAGAAACAGCGGCAGTTTCAATGGCAGGCCGGGGTGACGGCGGTTCATCCAGGCCCGGGCAGCCAGCGCGGCGATCATCAGCCCCAGAAGGCCGGCGAAGTAGCGATGGACCATCTCGTTCCAGCCCTTGTGGGCTTCCACCGGGGCGTCGGGAAAATGCAGCTCGGCATGGGCCAGTTGGGCTTCGCTCTTGGGTACGCTGATGAAACCGTAGCAGCCGGGCCAGTCCGGGCAGCCGAGGCCGGCGTGGGTGAGCCGGGTGTAGGCGCCCAGCAGGACGACGACCAATGCCAGCAACGTGGCAAACAGCGCGAGGCGAAATCCAGGTTTGGCCATGTCGATGCCCTCATCCGATGTTCGACAGTTTCAACAGATGTCGCAGGTCGTTGAGCAGTGCCTTGCCCTTGATCCGGGCGTCATAACGCAGCACCAGGTTGCTATGGGGATCGATGATCCACAGCTGCGCTTCCTCGCTGCCTTGGGCACCTTTCTGATAGGCCGGCAGGTCAAGCGGATAGCGCTGCAGTTGCGGGTATTCGCGCTGCAACTGGGCGTCATAGTCGGCGTCCAGCGGTTGCGCGACGGCCAGGGCATGGCTGGCGCGGGAAGCGTCGCGGCCCAGGCCGATCTGCACCTGACGGGCCAGGTACACCAGTTGCCGGCAATCCTCGGAGCACGCCTGCGGCGCCGTGACCAGGATCTGCCAGCGTTTCTCGTCAGCCTGCACGCCAATCTCGGCGCGGGTCTGGCCGTTGCCGATCAGTTCGCCGTGATAGCTGCGGCTTTCCGGGACCCAGAACTGGAATTTGTACATGCCGGTGGCCAGGATCATCGGGCCGATCACCCCGAGCACGATCAGCAGCAGTTGCACGCGGCCGCGTCGACGGTTGTGCGCCGTGGGCGCCTCAGACGTGTTGGTTGGATTCATGGTGTTTCCCATGGTGTCTCCCTGCGTTGTGCCATCCGAGATAAAGAAACAGGCCAAACAGCGCCGCCGCCATGGCGAACCACTGCACGGCATAGCCGAGGTGTTTTTCCGGGCCCATGGCCACCACCGGCCAATCGGTCCGGTAGGCACCGGGCCCGCTTTGTTGGCGTAATTGGTAGGCGAAGCCGTTGCGGCCCAGTTCGGCCCAGAGTTTGTCCGGTTCGATGGTGGTCACCAGGCGCGGCCACGGCGCGTCGGCCGGGTCGGCGTGGAGCTGGAACGTGGCGCCCGGAGCCACATAGACCCAGGCTTGAAGGCTCACCGGTTGTTCCGGGGTGCTGAAGGCCGGCGGGGTGCGGCGGTCAGGCCAGGGCAACCAGCCGCGGTTGACCAGCAGCCACAGGCCGGTGGCATGGTCGAGAAAGGGTTGCAGCAACTCCACGCCGACTTTGCCGTCGTGCTGGCGGTTATCCAGCAGGATGCTGTGCTCGGCGTCGAACTGGCCTCGCAGGCTGACCGGTCGAAAGGCCGGATCCGCCGTCTGTTGCAGTTCGCCGCTGTCCATCGGCGGCGCCACGCGGCGCTCGGCATAACTGTGCATGAGCTCGCGCTTCTGCTCGCCCCGGCTCAGTTGCCAGAAACCCAGGCACACCATCACCGGCAGCAGGATCGCCACTACCAAAGACGGCACAACGCCTGGCCGAAAGCCTTTCATGGCGCCGTTCCAAAGCTGTCGAACGAGGTAGCTATACTCACGTGCATCGCGTCCCCCCGGAGTGTCCCTAATGCTCAAAGCAGCCATCGTCCTGATGCTGATTGCCACGATTGCCAGTCTGTTCAGTGGTCTGTTTTTTCTGGTCAAGGACGAAGGCAATTCCAATCGCCTGGTCATCGCCCTGGCGATTCGGGTGAGCCTGGCCGCCATCACCGTCGGCTTGATCGCCTGGGGTTTTTTCAGCGGCCAGTTGGTGTCCCACGTGCCTTGGTAAATCCTCAGAGCACGTAGACGAAGATGAACAAGCCAATCCACACCACATCGACGAAGTGCCAATACCAGCTCGCCGCCTCGAAGCCGAACTGATGCTCGTTGTCGAAGTGCCCGCGCATGATCCGCATCAGCATCACAAACAGGATGATCGTGCCGATGGTGACGTGGGCGCCGTGGAACCCAGTGAGCATGAAGAACGTCGCGCCGTAGACGCCGGAGCCCAGGGTCAGGCCCAGTTCCTGGTAGGCGTGGATGTATTCCTCGGCCTGGAAGCCGAGGAACGCGCAACCCAGCAGCACGGTGATCGCCAGCCAGATCTTCAACGCGCCGCGATGGCCTTTTTTCAAGGCATGGTGGGCGATGGTCACCGTGACGCTGGAGCTGACCAGCAGGATGGTGTTGAGCAGCGGCAGGCCCCAGGGGCTGATCACATCCTTGGGCGCGGGAAAGAGTTTCGGATCGGGGTTGTTCAGTAACGGCCAGACGAACTCGAAGTTCGGCCAGAGCATGTGCGACAGGCCCTTCTCTCCTTCACCGGCCAAACCTGGCGCCGAGATCATGCGCACATAAAACAGCGCGCCGAAGAAGGCGATGAAGAACATCACTTCAGAGAAGATGAACCAGCTCATGCCCCAGCGGAATGAGCGGTCAAGCTGTGCGCTGTAGAGCCCGGCGCGGCTTTCCTTGATCACCGCGCCGAACCAGCCGAACAGCATGTAGGCCAGCAACAGGCCACCGACAAAAAAGATCAGCGGGCCGTGAGAGTCAGGCCGGTCGGCTTTCAGGTCGTTGAACCAGGTCGCCAGGCCATACACCGTGACGAACATCCCGACGGTGGCGATGATCGGCCATTTGCTCTGGGCCGGAACGTAATAGTGCTCGTGAGTTGCCATTTATTGTTCTCCTTATCGGGCACGCTATCGGTCAGTGTTTAGAGCCACCGGTGGATGACGAGCGGTGATATCGAACAGCGTGTAGGACAGCGTCAGGTGCTTCACTTCCTTGGGCATGTCCCGGTCAACGATGAAGCGCATGGGCATTTCGATACGTTCGCCGGGTTGCAGCACTTGCTGGGTAAAACAAAAGCATTCGGTCTTGTGGAAATAGGCCGCCGCGTTGCTCGGCGCGATGCTCGGAACGGCCTGGGCGCTCATCGGCCGATCGGTAGGGTTGTGGGCGACGAAGACCATCTCGTTCACCGCCCCCGGCTGGACCACCAACTGGTCAGCCTTGGGATAGAAGTCCCAGACCATGTCCACCGAGTTGGTCGACAGAAACTGCACACGCACTTGGCGCGACTCATCAACGATTTGTTCACCTTCGTACTGCCCCGCGGTCTTGCCGTTGATGCCGAACACCCGGCACATCACGTCATAGATCGGCACCAGGGCAAACCCGAAGGCAAACATGGCCACCACTACCACAAGCAGGCGAGTGACCAGTTTTTTCAGCGAAATCGAGTCAGCCATGGCAGTTATCTCTTGCACCAAACCCTGTGGGAGCGAGCCTGCTCGCGATAGCGGTGTGCCTGGCACACCGAGTCGCGTCTATCGCGAGCAGGCTTGCTCCCACAAAAGCGGCGGTGTTCATTTCACTTCCGGCGGCGTGGTGAAGGTGTGATACGGCGCCGGTGATGGCACGCTCCACTCCAATCCTTCCGCGCCATCCCACGGCTTGGCCGGCGCCGGCTCGCCGCCGCGAATGGTCTTGATCACGATGAACAGGAAGAAGATTTGCGTGGTGCCGAACATGAACGCGCCGATGGACGAGACCATGTTGAAGTCGGCGAACTGCAGGTTGTAGTCCGGGATCCGCCGGGGCATGCCCGCCAGGCCGACGAAGTGCATCGGGAAGAACGCCAGGTTCATGCCGACGAACGACAGCCAGAAGTGCAGCTTGCCGAGGGTTTCGTCGTACATGTGGCCGGTCCATTTCGGCAGCCAGTAGTAGGCCGAGGCGAAGATCCCGAAGATCGCGCCGGGCACCAGCACATAGTGGAAGTGCGCGACTACGAAGTAGGTGTCCTGGTACTGGAAGTCCGCCGGGGCGATGGCCAGCATCAGCCCGGAGAAACCGCCGATGGAAAACAGGATCACGAACGCCACGGCAAACAGCATCGGCGTTTCGAAGGTCAGTGAGCCTTGCCACATGGTGCTGGCCCAGTTGAACACCTTCACCCCGGTGGGCACGGCGATCAGCAGGGTGGCGTACATGAAGAACAGCTCGCCCACCAGCGGAATGCCCACCACGAACATGTGGTGCGCCCAGACGATGAACGACAGGAACGCAATGGCCGCCGTGGCGTAGACCATCGAGGTGTAGCCGAACAGCGGTTTGCGCGAGAACGCCGGGATGATCGAGCTGACGGCACCGAAGGCCGGCAGGATCATGATGTACACCTCGGGGTGGCCGAAGAACCAGAACACATGCTGGAACAGCACCGGATCACCCCCGCCGGCGGCACTGAAGAAGCTGGTGCCGAAGTGGATGTCCATCAGCATCATCGTCACGCAGCCGGCCAGCACCGGCATCACGGCGATCAGCAGGAACGCGGTGATCAGCCAGGTCCAGACGAACAGCGGCATTTTCATCAGGGTCATGCCGGGGGCGCGCAGGTTGAGGATGGTGGCGACCACGTTGATCGCGCCCATGATCGAACTGATGCCCATCAGGTGGATGGCAAAGATGAAGAACGTCACGCTTTCCGGCGCATAGGTGGTGGACAGCGGCGCGTAGAAGGTCCAGCCAAAGTTCGGCCCGCCGCCTTCCGTGAAGAGCGTCGACACCAGCATCAGGAACGCCGCCGGCAACAACCAGAAACTGAAGTTGTTCATGCGCGGCAGGGCCATGTCCGGCGCGCCGATCATCAGCGGGATCATCCAGTTGGCCAGGCCGACGAAGGCTGGCATCACCGCGCCGAAGACCATCACCAGGCCGTGCATGGTGGTCATCTGGTTGAAGAACTCCGGCTGCACGATCTGCAGGCCGGGCTGGAACAGCTCGGCGCGGATCACCATGGCGAACGAGCCGCCCAGCAGGAACATGGAGAAGGCGAACCACAGGTACAGCGTGCCGATATCCTTGTGGTTGGTGGTCAGTACCCAGCGCATCAGCCCTTTGGCGGGGCCGTGGGCGTGGTCGGCATGACCGTGGTCATCGATCACAGCACTCATGTCCTGTCTCCTTCGAACGAGTGGGCTGGGCGGCGCGGGGCGATGAGCCCCGAGCGGTTGCGGGAACACACGTCAGGCCGGCTCATTGGCTTTCTGCCTGTTTGAGTTCCAGCACTTGTTTAGGCGTAACCATGTCGCCCTTGTTGTTGCCCCAGGCGTTACGTTCATAGGTCACGACCGCCGCGATATCGACTTCCGATAGCTGCTTGCCGAACGCCGCCATGGAGGTGCCCGGTTTGCCGTGGAAGACAATGTTCAGGTGATCAGCCACTGGGCCTGTGGCGATTTTCGAGCCTTTGAGCGCCGGGAACATCGGTGGCAAGCCCTGGCCTTCGGCCTGGTGACAGGCCACGCATGCAGTGTGGTAGACCTTGTCGCCACGCTCGATGAGCTCTTGCTGCGTCCATTCCTTGCTGGTCAGCTCTTTGAGCTGCGCCGCTTCGGCCTTGCGTTCGGCCAGCCATGCTTCGTAGTCGGGTTTGCTCTTGACCTCGACCACGATCGGCATGAACCCGTGGTCCTTGCCGCACAGTTCGGCGCATTGGCCGCGATACAGCCCGGGCTTGTCGACGCGGGTCCAGGCTTCGTTGACGAAGCCGGGAATCGCATCGCGCTTGACCGCGAACGCCGGCACCCACCAGGAGTGGATCACGTCGGCGGAGGTCACCAGAAAGCGCACCTTGGCATCGACCGGCAGCACCAGCGGCTTGTCGACTTCCAGCAGGTAATGTTCGCCCTTGGCGCTCTGGTTATTGATTTGTTCGGCGGGGGTGGCCAGGTTGCTGAAGAACTCGACGTCCTGGCCCAAGTATTTGTAGTGCCACTTCCATTGATAGCCGGTGACCTGGATATCGATGTCCGACTCGCTGGAGTCGTACATCTTGATCAGGGTCGCGGTGGCGGGAACCGCCATCGCCACCAGGATCAGGAAAGGCACGATGGTCCAGAGAATTTCGACGCGGGTATTTTCGTGGAAATTGGCCGCGTTCTGGCCGGTTGAGCGGCGGTGCATCATCATCGACCAGAACATGGCGCCGAAGACGATGATGCCGATCACTACACAGATCCAGAAGATGGTCATGTGCAGGTCGAACACTGCATTGCTGATCTGTGTCGCTCCAGGCGCCATATTCACAGTCCAGGCCGCTTGCGCCTGGCTGAAAATCGACCACAACAGGAGGCCCATCCATACGTGTGGATGTCGCGTCATTGCGGGTTCCCCTTATCGTTCTTGTTATCCCGTCGGCGTAACGCCAGCGGCAAGGGATCGGCTACCTCAGACTACCAACTTGACTCGCCGCGCCTTGCTGCACATGCAATCGGGTGTCATCAGCTAACTCCATTCCAAACCGAGTATAGACAGCACCTGCAACCTCGCAACGCGATGGCGTAAATCGTTTGAAACAGGCAGGGCTTGCGCTAGAGCCCACGAATGGAGAAGGATGCGAACTGAGTGATGGCAAACCGATATAACAGCGACGTATCAAGGACGAACCGGTTATGAAAAATAGGTCTGAGGAGTGTCTTTTCGCCAGCTAAGTTATGTCTTCCTTATTTCATTGCCTTGTCCCCTGGAGTTGTCATGAACACCGCCGCATTGCGCGAGCAGATCCAAAAAGCCCAACAACATGAGGCCGAGACCGGCCAACTGACGCGTCAGCTGGAGGCCCAGCTGCCGAACCTGCACCGTGCCATCCAGTTGCCGGACGCCGACGCCAACGATGTCCTGGCGCGTTTCGTCGCCGCCTACATTGATGAAGTGCCCGATTTGCTGGATGCGGCCAATGAAGTCGCCAGGGAGGCGGGTATCGAGTCGCAGATCAAACCGGTACTGAAGATTGCCGAACAGTACTTCCTCCAGCCGCCGACGATCATGGCCGGCCATGTCGGGCTCGACAGCCTGCTGGACGAAGCCTATCTGGCGCACCGGTTTGTCGAGGAGGTCAATGACCTGTACATCAAGCATTTCGGCCAGCCACTGATTCCCTTGGACATGACGGTCGCCAATCTGATTGCTCACCAGTTGATCGGGGAGGAATTTGCCAATCAGCTCGATGAGGTGGTGCATCACACGTTCGATGAGATGCTCAATGACGAGACGTTTGCATTGGAGTCGGTAGAAACCTACCGCGAGAAGCTCAGCAGTCCGCAAACCGGCGCGGCCTGGAAGCGCTGGCCATGCATGTCCCGTCGCTTGGGCGTGGGTCTGGAACTGGATCAGCCGGCGGCTTGATCCGGCAGAACACACAACCCCCTGTGGGAGCGGGCTTGCTCGCGAAAGCGGTGTATCAGCTAACGAATGAGTTGCCTGACACTACGCCTTCGCGAGCAAGCCCGCTCCCACATTGGATCTGTGTTGTTCGTGAATAATGGGTTCCACGGAGGGAGAGGCTATCCCGCCGCCGCACCAACCCCCACCGTGGTGCGCAACCGCCCTTCCAACCTACGCTTGAGCCCGCGGGATTCGATCAACAGCTTCGAGCCCTTGCTGGCATTCGCCCGGCCCCATTCTTCCAAAAGCTCCAGGCACGAATGGTCGATGTAGCTCAGGTTATTGAGCGGCACATGCACCGTCGCGCCTGTGGGAATGGTGCCCAGCACCTGGGTCAGCGCCGGAACCTTCAGGAAGGTTGCCGCCCCCACCAGTCGCAATTCCATCTCACCCTCCTGGGGCAGATCGATCAGGCTGATTTTCAGTCGGGAGGCTTTCCAGGCCAGTTTTGCCAGGGTCAGGCCGAAACCGATCAATACGCCGGTCAGCAGGTCGGTGAAGATGATCGCCAGTGCCGTGGCGGCATAGGTGAACATCGGCATCCGGCCATAACGTCCCAGCCCGCGAAACGCCTTGAGATCCACCAGTTTGAAACCGGTGTACACCAACACACCCGCCAGGCTCGCCACCGGAATGCTCTGTAGCACGCTGGACAGCAGAAGCACGAAGAGCAACAGCCACAGGCCATGGAAAATCGTCGACATCCGTGTGGTCGCCCCGGCCTGGACGTTGGCCGAGCTGCGCACGATCACGCCGGTCATCGGCAGGGCGCCGAGCAGACCGCAGAGCATATTACCGATGCCCTGGGCGGACAGTTCCCGGTCGAAATCCGCGCGTTCGCCGCTGTGCATGCGGTCCACGGCGGCGGCCGAGAGCAGCGTTTCGGCACTGGCGATGAAAGCGACCGCGAACGCGGCGATCAGCAAGGTGGGGTCGGCCAGATTCAGCAGGTCCGCCGGGCGCAGCCAATCAATGGCTTGGGCGAGGTTCTCCGGGACTTCCACGCGTTTGACCTGCAAGGCCAACAGCAGGCTGGCAATGGTCGCCAGGCCCACGCCGAGCAGGGCACCGGGAACAAAGCGCAAGCTGTGAGGGCGAAACTTTTCCCACAGCCACATCACCGCAATCGTCGACAAACCGAGTAGACCCGCCTGCCAGCCGAACGACGGCAACGCCTGAGCCACTGCCGCAGGGAACGCCGCCAGATTATCCAGCCCCGATGGCTTAGGCACCGCGTCGAGCATCACATGGACCTGGGACAACACGATCAGCACACCGATACCCGCCAGCATGCCGTAGACCACCGCGGGCGCGGTTACCCGGAACCAGCAGCCCAGGCGAAAGCGCCCGGCCAGCAACTGCAGTAGACCGGCCAGCAGCAGGATCGGCCCGAGCATTGCGACGCCGTGCTGGCGCACCAGTTCGAAGACCAATACCGCCAACCCGGCGGCCGGGCCGCTGACTTGCAACTTGGAGCCGGCCAGAAAACCCACGACCAGCCCGCCGATGATGCCGGTGATCAGACCTTTGGCCGGTGGCAGGCCCGAGGCGATGGCAATGCCCATGCACAAGGGCAGCGCCACCAGAAACACCACCACGGAAGCCAACAGCTCCCGTGGCAGAACAGCTTTTAATTGAGCAGCACGCATGGCGACTCTCCCGAAGTTTTCTTCAGGCATGGCGAGGCCCTACCGCGTAAACAGCGGTAAGGCTTGAACCATGCAAGGATGATTAGGAGTGGTTAGAAGCGCGCTTTAGGCGTCGCCACCGGTATCGGATGGCTGCCATCGAGTGGCAGGAAACAACCCTGGTCCGCGTCGTAGGCTTTGATCTCGCTGGTCTCGATGTTGTACACCCAGCCATGGATGAACAATTGGCCGTTGGCCATGCGAGAGGCGACCGAGGGATGCGTTCGCAAATGTTGCAGCTGCGCGATCACGTTCTCTTCGGTGAGGATGGGCATGATCTGTTTTTCGTCGCCGCACGGGCAGTTGTCATGGACCATGGTCTTGGCCACTTCGGCGTGGCGCAACCAGGCTTTGACCGTGGGCATTTTTTCCAGGGTGTCGGGATTCAACACGGCACGCATGGCGCCGCAGTCGGAGTGACCGCAGACGATGATGTGCTGCACACCGAGGGCCAGCACGGCGTATTCGATGGCGGTGGAGACGCCGCCGTTCATCTGCCCGTACGGCGGAACGACGTTGCCGACGTTGCGGGTCACGAACAGGTCGCCGGGGGAGCTATGGGTAATCAGCTCGGGCACGATGCGCGAATCGGCGCAGGTGATGAACATCGCCCTGGGCGCTTGCGCCGTGGCGAGTTTCTTGAAGAGCTCTTCCTGCTGGGGAAAGATTTCGTGATGGAAATGCAAAAAGCCGTCAACAATATGCTGCAGCGCTGCATCGGCGGTTTCCGCCTCGGGTTGGGCTGAAGCCGACGCAGCCAACGGCTGTTTATCCTTGTCACTCATGATTCATCCTCTTTGACGGTTTGGTGACCTGTGTGGTCAGTTCTGTTTAGCCCAACTTCGGCGCCAAAAATCCATATCCTGCGTTGCTGTTCCTCGCCATAGCGGGCTATGACTCGTCGCAGCGCCTTGGCTATGGATTTCTGGCATCCGAATTTGAACTAAACAGAACTAACCACATAGGTCACTAGTGGCTGGTTAAAAAACATCCAGGTCGAGGTGTTCGACCTGTCAGTCACTCGATGAACAAGGTAGCGACCGAAACTTAACTCAAACTGAATCAAAGGCTCTAGAACAACGATTACAGGTGTGGCCGGGACGCAAGCGCCGCTCATGCATGCCCATCCCCCACGTTCAACTTTAATCAAATCAAGGACATCTGTCGGCCCGGCGGACAAAAGGCGTCGCAATCGAGATTGTAACCTTCCCGGCGCTCAAGCCCCAGACGCTTGAGCGCCTTGGCGAAACGCTGGGCCAGCAGGTCGGCGAAGGGGCCTTCACCACGCATCCGAGAACCGAAGCGGCTGTCATACAGTTCGCCGCCACGGCTCTGGCGAACCAGGCTCAGCACATGAGCCGCGCGTTGCGGGTAGTGCGCCTGCAACCACTCTTCGAATAGCGGTGCCACTTCCAACGGCAAGCGCAGCATCATGTAGGCGGCACTCTGCGCGCCGGCGGCGTGGCCTTCGGTCAGCAGGCTTTCGATCTCGCTGTCGTTGATCATCGGGATCATCGGCGAACACAGTACCCCCACGGGAATGCCCGCCTCGCGCATGACCCTGATCGCCCGTAATCGCGCCTTGGGCGCAGCCGCGCGGGGCTCGAGGATGCGCTTGAGTTCATCGTCCAGGGTGGTGAGGCTGATCATGACCTTGACCAGGCGCTGGTGCGCCAGCTCGGTCAGCAGGTCCAGGTCGCGCAGAATCAGCGAGCCTTTGGTGACGATGGTCACCGGATGACGGTAGCGCAGCAGCACTTCGAGAATCCGGCGAGTAATGCGATGTTCCCGTTCGATCGGCTGATAAGGGTCAGTATTGGACCCCAGGTTGATCGGCGCACACTGATAGCCACGCCTGGACAGCTGTTCCTCCAGCACGTCGGCGGCGTTGGTCTTGGCGATCAGCTTGGTTTCGAAATCCAGCCCGGGCGACATGTCCCAGTAAGCGTGGCTGGGCCGCGCATAGCAGTAGATACAGCCATGTTCACAGCCGCGGTAGGGATTGATGGAGCGGTCGAAAGGCAGATCCGGCGAGGTGTTGCGGGTGATGATGGTCTTGGCCGTTTCGATCCGCACTTCGGTGCCTTGGGTCGGCGGTACTTCCTGATACCAGCCATCATCCTCGACCACCGAGCGACTCGGGGCGAAGCGGTTGTGCGGGTTGGTGGCGGTGCCACGGCCACGGGGCGGAAGAGAGATGGACATTGGAAGGCTCCGTTGCTGTATGTGCATACAGTATTCGCTGGCATTCAATTAGGCCAGCGCCGTTCAGCAGCCCACCGCGATGGATCGTGTTCACGTTGTGTTGACGTCTTGCTCACAGGCCTTTAACCGGCTCGTGGCGAAACTGACCGTCTCGTTCTTCTTCGTTTCGGTCGTCCAGACATGTTCAAACTCTATTCCCGCTCGCTGCTCCTTCTGTCCTTGTTCCTGGTCTTTGCCGAGTCCCAAGCCGTGGCGGCCGATTTGGACGAGGCGAGGTCTTCCGAATGGGCCCGGCCGGTGGAAAAGCGCTACAACCTTTATCAACTGTCGTCGGCGCTCTACCGCAGCGCCTTGCCGGACGCTGATGCCTTACCTCTGCTGAGGCGACTCGACATCGGCACGGTCATCACATTTCTGCCGGATTCGGACGCGAGTTGGTTATCCACCCCCGGCGTCAAGCAAGTGCAGTTGCCTTATCGCACCAATCATGTGGACGACAGCGACATCCTCGCTGCCTTGCGCGCCATTCAGGTTGCCGAAGCCGACGGCGGGGTGCTGATGCACTGCAAGCATGGTTCGGATCGCACCGGGTTGGTGGCGGCCATGTACAGGGTGGTCGTACAGGGCTGGAGCAAAGAGGAGGCGTTGAGCGAAATGACTGAAGGCGGCTTCGGCAACAACCCGCACTTCAAGGACGGGGTTCGTTACATGATGCGGGCCGATGTTGAGAAGCTCCGGGTGGCGCTGGCCAACGGTGACTGCAGTACCAGCGTTTTTGCTCTTTGCTCGCTGAAAAGCTGGGTCGGTTCAGCAATCACGACTCGTCAGCCCGACCCACAGGTCATTCGCCCTTGACCCTGACGGGTGGCCTCCCTGTAAAGGCTGCCACGGACTCGGCCAGAGGCCGTGAATCGCCGGGGCCGAATATTGTTTCACGCAATGCCCGGCCTGTTGTCCCGTTGAACAACCCCTCCTGCTCAAACCTTTGGAATACGGTGATTGCCAACGCTTTCGACCAGGCATAGGCGTAAATCCTCGCCGCATAGCCGGTCACCATGTAATCCAGGCCATTGGGCCAGCGGTCGCTCCCCCATACGGGCAGATGCCCGACTTGGGCGCTGACTTGATCGAATACCTGCTGAGCCGTGCGCCCATCGCCGTGGGTCAGGTGCAGTTCCATGTCAAACAGCGCGTTGCGCAGCAGCGCGGCGGTTTCCCAGCTGGCCTGGGTGTTGGCGAAGGTCAGCAACTGATCGGCGATGTCATCGGGCATGGCTGCACCGGTCTGGTGGTGCTTTGACAAACGGACCAGGCATTGCCGGGTAAAGCACCATTGTTCCAATAGCATCCCAGCAAACTCCGAGGTGTCCCGGGAGAGCTCGGTGATGCCCGACACGTCGCGATACTCGGCACGGGTCAACACATGGTGCAAGCAATGGCCGAACTCATGAAAGAGAATTCGCAATTGCAGATGGTCGAGCAAGACCGGCGATGCATCTGAGCTGCGCGCCAGCCAGCCATGCAACACGGCGATGGGATGTCGAGGCCGGCCCTCGGCCGTGATGCGACGGTTTCGCAGGGTGGTGGTGTTCGGGTAACCGTCTCTGTTCGCATCCTCGAACGGATCGAAATAGATGTATCCGATGGTCTGGTCCCACTCGCGGACTTCGAAAAGACGCACGTCCGGATGCCATGTGGCCGCGTCAGCGCGTTCGAGAATGTCCACCCCAAACAGATCCTTGGCGATCAGCAATAGCTGTGAAAAGGTGGACTCCAGTTCGAACCAGGCGCTGAGGGTCAGCTTCGAGATGCCGGCCGTGTGCTGACGAAGTTTTTCTACCAGATACGGGTAATCCCAAGGTTGAAGCTCGGTGAAGCCTTGCCTTCGGGCAAATGCCTTGAGCTGTTCGGCGTCGCGGGCAAAGAGGTCTTGTTGCTGTTCAAGCTGATCGCGCAAGAACGTCATCACCTGTTCGGGAGACTCGGCTTGCTCAGGCTCGATCACCATTTGAGCGAAATTCGAATAACCCAGTAACGCCGCATACCGACGACGATCCTCCAGCAACCGTCTGAGCACCTCGCTGTTGTCAAACCGGCCAGCGTCGGGGCCCTGATCCGAGGCGCGTGTGCTGTAGGCCAGGTACACCTCTTTGCGCAAAAGACGATTGTCCGCGTAACTCGTGACGATGCCAAACGATGCATCACTGAGGGTCAGCAGCCATCCCGTGCGCCCGGCCTCGCGGGCCTGTTTGGCCAGCTGTTGTTTGAATTGCGGCGCCAGGCCGCTCAATTGAGCTTCATCGTCGAACGCTTTGCTCCAGGCCTTGTTGGCCTTGTGCAAGTGATCGAGGAACAATTCCCGGCCCTGTTGAATGCGTAGCTGCAGGACTTTCAAATCTGACGGTGCGGTATGGGCCAACCCGTGCTGGCGAAACTGGCGCAGGGCCTTCTCCAGAACTCTTTTACGAGGCGGCTCGAAGTGCCTGGCAATCTCGCTGTTGGCCAAGCGCTGATAGAGTTGAAACAATGGGCGATTGTGTCTCAGTGCGCGCTGGAAATCGCGCACCCGTTCGCTGCAGTCGAGCGAAGCCTGCGCCCAGTCGTCTCCTGGCCTGGTGGACGCCAGCAGATCCAGCAGGTCATCGAAACCCTTCAAGCGGGCGTGAATCTCGTCCATGGCCAACACCAGGTCGTCCCAGGTTGGGAAGGGTGTCTGAGTCTTGATGATGTCGGCCACTTGAGCACGGCTCTCGGCAAGGATCCGGTCGAGGGCCGGTGAAAAATGTTTGGCTTGGATCTGCGCAAAGGGGGGCAGGTCATAGGCCTGCAACAGCGGATTGGCATCGTCGGGCATGGGGAGCCTTCCTGTCAGTCTGGACTTGCTGGCCAGTCTGGGCGGGAAGGGATAAAGCCTGGTGGTATATATGTATCGCCTCCGGGCCGGGCGGCCCGGAAGGTGATGCCGAAGATTTCAGTCGGTTTTTTTCTTCAGCTTGGGATTGGGGAAAAACTGCACCGCCTGGACCTTGGCGTCCGGGACTTTGAGTGCCGATGTGTTGACCCGGGTGCCCAACTCCTTGGGCACCGACAGGCCTTGTTCGTTGAGCGTGTCGGAATAACCGCAGGCCACACACTCACGGTGCGGCACACCGTCTTCGTTCCACATCATCAACTTGTCCGGTTCGCTGCACGCCGGGCAGACCGCCCCGGCGATAAAGCGCCTTTTGGTAATCACAGGCCCCTCGCTCATGCTGCTGCGTCCTCGGTCAGGCCGCTGTGGCGCAAGAGTGCGTCAATCGATGGCTCACGGCCACGGAAGTCGACGAACAGCACCATCGGCTCCTGGGAGCCGCCACGGGCCAGGATAGCTTCACGGAAAGCGCGACCGGTGTCGGCGTTGAGCACGCCGTCCTCTTCAAACTTGGAGAACGCATCGGCCGACAACACTTCCGCCCACTTATAGCTGTAGTAGCCCGCCGCATAACCGCCGGCGAAGATGTGGGCAAAGCTGTTGGGGAAGCGGTTGTAGGCCGGTGGACGCATCACCGAGACCTCGTCACGCACGCCTTCGAGCACTTGCAGCACGCTACGGCCATCGCCGTGGGTGGCGTGCAGCTCGAAGTCGAACAGCGAGAACTCCAACTGGCGCACCATCATCAGGCCGGACTGGAAGTTTTTCGCCGCGAGCATTTTTTCCAGCAGGTCCTGGGGCAGCGGTTCGCCGGTTTCATAGTGACCGGAAATCAGCGCCAGGCCTTCGGGCTCCCAGCACCAGTTTTCCATGAACTGGCTCGGCAGTTCCACGGCATCCCAGGCCACGCCGTTGATGCCGGACACGCCGGCATGTTCGACGCGGGTCAGCAGGTGGTGCAGGCCATGGCCGAACTCGTGGAACAGGGTGGTGACTTCGTCGTGGGTCAGCAGCGCGGGTTTGCCGCTGTCGGCCGGGGTGAAGTTGCACACCAGGTTGGCGACAGGGCTTTGCAGCACGCCATCGAAGGTGCGCCGACGGTCGCGGGCGCCGTCCATCCAGGCGCCGCCGCGCTTGTTGGCGCGGGCATAGAGGTCGAAGAAGAAACGGCCGACGTGCTGACCGTTCTCCTTGATTTCGAACAGGCGCACGTCCGGATGCCAGGTGTCGAAGCCTTTCAGTTCGGCAATCTCGATGCCGTAGAGGCGTTGCACGATGGCGAACAGGCCGCCCAGCACTTTGTCGATCGGGAAGTACGCGCGCAGGGCTTCCTGAGCGACGCTGTAACGCTGCTGGCGCAGTTTTTCGCCATAGAAGCCGCTGTCCCAGCTTTGCAGGTCGGGGCAGCCCTGTTCGGCGGCGAACGCCTTGAGCTGTTCCAGGTCCAGGGCCGCGAACGGCTTGCTGCGCTTGGCCAGGTCTCGCAGGAAATTGAGGACCTGATCGCTGGACTCGGCCATCTTGGTCGCCAGGCTCAACTCGGCGAAGTTGGCGAACCCCAGCAACTGAGCCAGTTCCTGACGCAGGTCGAGGATCTGCTCCATCACCGGGGTGTTATCGTTTTGACCGGCATTCGGACCCTGGTCCGACGCACGGGTGCAGTACGCGGCGTAGACTTCTTCCCGCAGGGCGCGGTCTTCGGCGTAGGTCATCACTGCGAAGTAGCTGGGGAATTCCAGGTTGATCAGCCAGCCGTCCAGTTCCTTGGCTTGGGCGGCTGCAGCCATTTGCGCCTTGGCCGAATCGGTCAGGCCGGCGAGGGTGGCCTCAGAGGTGACGTGCTTGGTCCAGGCCTGGGTCGCGTCGAGCAATTGATTGGAGAAGCGGCTGCCCAGTTCCGACAGTTTGCTTTGCACTTCGGCGTAGCGCTGCTGCTGCTCGGGCGGCAGATCAATACCCGACAGACGGAAGTCACGCAGGGAATGTTCCAGGATGGTTTTCTGCGCCACATCGAAATCGGCGGCTTCGGGGCTGCTCGCCAGGGCTTCGAACGCCTGGAACAGCTCGCGGTTCTGGCCCAGCTCCGTGGAGTAAGCACTCAGCGCCGGCAGGCAGGCCTCGTAGGCTTCGCGCAGTTCGGGGCTGTTACGCACGGCGTTCAGGTGGCTCACTGGGCTCCAGGCGGCGCCCAGGCGATCATTGAGCTCGTCCATCGCCAGCACCAGGCCGGCCCAGGTAGGTTGCGTGCCCTGGGTCTTGAGGATCTCGGCAATGGCGGCACGGTTGTCAGCCAGGATCTGCTCGATGGCCGGTTGCACGTGCTCGGCACGGATCGCCGAGAACGGTGGCAGGTCGTAGGGTTGCAAAAGAGGGTTGTTCACGCTCACGGTTGACACCTTGGCTGGAAGAAACATGGCCCCATCTTAATTACAATCGACGTTCACCGCAGCTAGCAGCGCCTATCACCGGATAAGAGAGAGCCTATCGTGACCCTTCGCACGTACCAGAATCACCGCCCACGGCTTGCCCGCGGCGCTTTTGTCGACAGCACCGCGGTGGTGATCGGCGACGTAGAAATCGGCGAAGACAGCTCCGTCTGGCCGTTGACAGTCATTCGCGGCGACATGCACCGCATCCGCATTGGCGCCCGTACCAGCGTCCAGGATGGCTGCGTGCTGCACATCACCCACGCCGGCCCCTTCAATCCCGATGGTTTCCCGCTGCTGATCGGCGATGACGTGACCATCGCCCACAAGGTCATGCTCCATGGCTGCACCGTAGGCAGTCGGATCCTGATCGGCATGGGTAGCATCGTCATGGACGGTGCGATAGTTGAAGACGAGGTGATCATCGGCGCCGGCAGCCTCGTACCACCGGGCAAACGCTTGGAGAGCGGCTTCCTGTATGTAGGCAGCCCGGTAAAACAGGCCCGGCCTCTGACCGACAAGGAACGCGCCTTTTTCACCTACAGCGCGGCGAACTACGTGAAGCTCAAGGACCTGCATCTGGCCGAAGGCTACGACCTGCTCTGAACCGTACCGCCCTTACCCAGGAATTTGCATGCATTACCAGACCGTACTCTTCGACCTCGACGGCACCCTCACCGACCCCCGCGAGGGCATTACCCGTTCGATCCAGTTCGCCCTGAGCCAACTGGGCATCGACGAACCCGACCTCACCCGCCTCGAACACTTCATCGGCCCACCGCTGTTGCAGGCCTTCATGCAGTTCTACGCCTTCGACGAAGCCAAGGCCTGGGAAGCGGTGAACTTCTATCGCGAACGCTTCAAAGTCACCGGCTTGTACGAAAACCGGGTATTCGATGGCGTGATGCCGATGCTGGAAACCTTGGGCGTCCAAGGCCGGCAGCTGTACATCGCCACTTCCAAACCTTGGATCTTCGCCCGGGAAATCGCCCGCCACTTCGACTTTGCCCGGCATTTCAAGGTGATCTATGGGAGTGAGCTGGACGGCACGCGCACCAACAAGGTCGAGTTGATTGCTCATCTGATGGCTGAAGAAGGGCTCGACCCGGCCAATACCTTGATGATTGGGGATCGAAAGCACGATTTGATTGGTGCCCGCAGCAATGGCCTGGACGCGGCCGCGGTGGGGTATGGGTTTGGCAGTTTTGAAGAGTTGAGTGCGGAAAAGCCTGTGTATCACTTCCAGACGTTGGATGAGTTGCATCAGGCGTTTTTGCGGGGTTAGCCCTATTGCTATCGCGGGCAAGCCTTGCTCCCACAGAGCAGTACCCAGAATGCCTGAGGACCAAGGCATGCCCTCCGCCTGTGGGAGCAAGGCTTGCCCGCGATGCT
>NZ_JABWQV010000082.1 GCF_014268615.1 Pseudomonas tehranensis
CTTCGCGAGCAAGCCCGCTCCCACATCAGGCGATTGCGTTTAACCGGCCACCGTACCCTCGCTCAGCTCCTCCAACGTCTTGCCTCGCGTCTCCACGCCAAACAACCAGACCACCCCCGCCGCCACGGCGAAGCACAGCGCGCCCAGGGCGAACACACCGCCCTGTCCGGTAATGGGAAACACCAACCCGGTGACCAGGGGCCCGAGCAGCGAACCAATGCGGCCGACAGCCGAGGCAAAACCCGAACCCGTGGCCCGGGCCGAGGTGGGGTACAGCTCCGGCGTGTAGGTGTAGAGCACCGCCCACATGCCGAACAGGAAAAACTGCATCAGAAGCCCGGTGCCGATCAGCAGGCCCACGTTGCCGCCAAACACCGCGCTCTGACCATAAAGAAACGCCATCACCCCACCACCCAGCAACGTGACCACGCACACCGGTTTACGTCCCCAGCGCTCCACCAGCCACGCCGCCATGAGGAAACCGGGAATCCCGCCCAAGGAAATCAGCACGGTGTAGTACACCGACTGGGTCACCGCGAACCCCGACTGCTGCAACAACGCACTGAGCCAGGACGTCAGGCCATAAAAACCGAGCAAGGCGAAGAACCAGACACTCCAGATCATCATCGTGCGCTGGCGATACAGCGGTGACCAGATCTGCGCCAGGGCCGAAAAGAAATTGCCCGGCGTGCTCTCGCCCCTCGGCAGACGAATCGGCTCAGGCAGTTCTCCTCGCCCCAACGAGGCTCGGACCTTGTCTTCGATTCGCCTGAGCACGTCATCCGCCTCGTCCCCCCGGCCGGCCTGTTCCAGCCAGCGCGGCGACTCGGGAATGAAGAAGCGAATGACCAGGACGAACACCGCCGGCACCGCCAACACCAGGAAGATGTCGCGCCAGCCGATCACCGGCAATAGAAAATACGACAGCACGCCCGCCGCCACGAAACCCAACGGCCAGAAGCCGTCCATCAACGCGATATAACGGCCTCGGCGTGTGGCCGGGATCAGCTCCGAGAGCATCGACTGAGCGATCGGAAACTCCATGCCCATGCCGATACCCAGCAGGATGCGGAACAGCATCAGTGAATCGACGCTCTGGGCGGTCGAGCACAAATAACTGGCGACGCCCCACAACACGATGCTCCACTGGAACACCGGCTTGCGCCCGAACCGATCGGCCAGCATGCCCGACAGCGATGCTCCCAGTACCATGCCAAAGAAACTGGAGCTGGCGAGCAAACCTGCCTGGGCGGTGCTTAAGCCAAACTCGGCTTTGATCGAGCCCAGGAGGAACGTCATCATGGCCAGGTCCATGGAGTCGAAGAAAAACGCCAAGGCAATAATGATGAAAATAATTCGGTGGTAGCCGCTGATGGGCAGGCGCTCCAGACGTTCCGCCGCGCTGTAGCCGTGAGTATCCATGCTGTTTCCCCCAATCCAAAAAAATCCCAGGTTCGAGTGTGCGCGAACCTTGCTGGAGGCTATTGCTGAATACGACCTGTCGGCAGCCCTAGAACGCCATTTCCACGGTGTCCTGCGTAGCGAACCGATGGATTTCCTGCTGACCAAGCACCGTTACCTGCAAGGCCCTGGAGTCGTTGGGCAAGCTCAGCCAACCGGACTGCATGAACAGTTGCAGCAACGCCGCCCCCAAGGCGCCCCCCAGGTGCGGACGTCGCTCGCTCCAGTCCGGGCAGGCACAAGCGGTGCGGGCGTTGCGGTGGGCCAGCGCCTGGATGAACAGGCCGTGCCCGGCCAGCTCATTGGCACCTTTGTGAGTCACGATCACCCGCTGGTCGCCCTGCTCGATCCATCCGGCATCCAGCAGGCGCTGATACAGGTCTGCCGCCAGGGTGCCGCCCAGATGGTCCTCGCAAAGCCTGGCCCGCATCAACGAAGCGGGCGCCGACGGGGCCTTGCCCGGCATGACCCCGCGCTTGAAGACTTCCGGAAGCTGCCGCGGCGTACTGGCCAGGGTCGCGCTGGCCAGCGCTTCGACGGCAGCACCGATCTCGGGTGCCGCCAGGCGGAAAAACCGCTTGCGGCCACGGGCTTCGACTTTCAACAGGCCACCGGCGGACAGACGGCCCAGATGAGCGCTGGCCGAAGACGGCGACAGCCCGGCCAGCAACGCCAGCTCTTCAGCCTGCCGGGCCGTGCCGTCCATCAAGGCCCACATCATTGCGCTGCGTTTTGGGTCGGCCAGCAGCGTGGCGATCTGGCTGATGCAAGGTGCATGTTCCATGTATTCACTCCCTGTTGAATCATTCGTCTACTGCTCTGGCGCTAGTGACCGGCAAATGGGGCCGCCCAAAGCGGCTCGACCGCCGCAAATCGCGCGCCGCTTCAGGCGGCCGCTAGTATAAGCGTGCGGATCGAGGTTTCCTGTCCTCCGGAAACCTTTGGAGGCGATTGTTCGTGAGGGAAAATTCTCTATTTACATGCGACTAATGGTCGTCCCCCGTCGAGAGGGCAAATTGTGCCGTCAACCGGCCACAACGCAGCTTGAGCATTTCCCGCAGCAGATTGATGGGTTTGCTCAGTTGCGCTCGATGAGCACACAGCAGATTGAGCGGCGCGCGCTCGCATTGCAGATGCGGCAGAAGGATTTTCAAACGCCCGGCCAACACATCGGTTGAAACGTCCAGCCAGGACTTGTAAGCGATCCCCGCGCCTGCCACTGCCCAGCGACGCACCACATCGGCATCGTCGCTGAAGCGGTCGCCGCTGACAGTCAGGCTCATTTCCCGCTTGCCGTCATGAAAACGCCAACGGTCATGAACCCGCGTGCCGAGCATGTACAACAGGCAATTGTGCTGGGCCAGTTGCTCCAACTGAACAGGTTCGCCATGCCGAGCCAGGTAAGCGGGCGATGCACACAGCACCCGGCGGTTATCCGGTGCGATCGGCAGGGCCACCAGGCTCGAATCTTCCGGCTCGCCATAACGCAACGCGACGTCCACCGGCTGCTTGAACAGATCAGCGATGCGATCACCCAGCAGCAGTCGCACGGTCAGCCCCGGATGCTCCTCCTGGAACGCGTCCAGCCAGGGCAGCAGCAGGTTGCGTCCCAAGTCCGAGGGGGCGGACAACTGCAACACCCCGCTGACCTGGTCCTGGCCACTGGTCAATAACCTGCGTCCTTCGTCGAGGCTGCTCAGCGCCGCACGGGCATACTCAAGGAAGCCTTCACCCTCGGCCGTCAGGCGCAAACTGCGGGTAGAACGCGCCAACAGCCGGGCGCCCAGGTGTTGTTCTATGCGCTTCAATGCGGCGCTGGCCACCGCCGCCGACAGGTCCATGACCCTGGCGGCGGCAGAAAGGCTACCCAGGTCTGCGGCCCGGACGAACAACTGCAAGTCGTCGAATCGAAGCATGACGGCCTCATTATCAAAAAAACATTGAAAGAGCCTGTTCTTTTAGCCGGTTTTATCTCGGTGATAAATAGCTAACCATTGGCTTCATCGAACTCACTTCAGGGAGCCGCCCTATGAAAGCCATCGCCTACTACCATTCGTTACCGATCACCGACCCGCAATCGCTGCAAGACATTGAACTGCCGGAACCCACCGCCGGCCCTCGGGACTTGCTGGTGGAAGTCAAAGCCATTTCGGTCAACCCGGTCGACACGAAAATTCGCCAGAACGTCCAGCCTGAAGACGGCGCAGCCAAAGTGCTGGGTTGGGACGTGGCCGGCGTGGTCAAGGCGGTGGGCAATGAAGTCACGCTGTTCAAGGTGGGCGACAAAGTGTTCTACGCCGGCTCCATTGCCCGCGCCGGCGGCAACAGCGAATTGCATGTGGTGGATGAACGTATCGTCGGCCAGATGCCCAAGACGCTCGGTTTCGCCGAAGCCGCAGCCCTGCCGCTGACGGCCATTACCGCGTGGGAGTTGCTGTTCGAGCGTCTGCAAATCCAGGAAGGCCAGGACGATCAGGGCCAAAGCCTGTTGATCGTCGGCGCTGCGGGAGGTGTCGGCTCGATACTGACGCAACTGGCCAGCCAGCTCACCGCACTGAAAGTGATCGGCAGCGCTTCCCGGCCGCAGACCCAGGACTGGGTAAGAGGGCTGGGTGCCGATCTGGTCGTGGACCACAGCCATCCGCTGAGCGATGCATTAAAGCAGGCAGGCCAGCCTCAGGTGACCCATGTCGCCAGCCTGACCCACACCGACCTGCATCTGGATCAATTGGTGGAGGCTCTGGCGCCCCAGGGCAAACTGGCGCTGATCGATGATCCCAAGGTGCTGGATGTGACCAAGCTCAAGCGCAAGAGCCTGTCGTTGCATTGGGAGTTCATGTACACCCGCTCGCTGTTCGAAACGGCGGATATGATTGAACAGCATAACCTGCTCAACCGCGTCGCCGCGCTAATCGACGCTGGCACGTTGCAGACCACCGTGGGCGAGCACTTTGGCACCATCAACGCCGAGAACCTGCGTCGGGCCCATGCCCTGCTGGAAAGCGGAAAAGCCAAAGGCAAGATTGTGCTTGAAGGTTTCTAACCGCCGATAAGGGGGTGGTTTCTGTGGAGGCAAAGCTTGCTCGCGATGGAGGTAGTGCGGCTCCCCGTCAGGCCAAGTCGTCGCGTATCGCGAACAAGCTTTGCTCCCACAAAAAAAAACCTGCACCGTCAGTCTGAGAATTGACCGTTGTCACAATTGCGATCGCATTCAGGTCTACACTCGAGGCCTTTGCAGCGCAATCTTTTACGTGAGGAGGTCAGCAATGAAGATCCTGATAAAAGAAGTGGCAAAATCCCAGTGGCAAGTGCGCCTTGACCAACACGTTGTGACCTTCCGCACCGAGGCCGAGGCCCAGGCTTTCGCCACCACCCTGCAAGCGCGTATTCACGCACCTCACCGCTACCCCGAACAGCAGCAGCGAGCGGCCGGCTGAATCAGTCCTGGCCACTGGCTTGTGCCAGTGTCCGGGCCTGTTGCAAGCGGCGGGTCAGCATCGCTGCACCTACCACCAATAACCCGCAAAGGCTGATGACCATCGCCATCGGCACGGCAGTGCCATCGTGCAGCGCCGCCACCAATGCGGCGGCACCGGCAGCCACGGAAAACTGCAGGCATCCCAGCATCGCCGAGGCGCTACCGGCACGAGCACCCTGCCCACTCATGGCGCAAGCCGAGGCATTGGGCAGGATGCAACCCAGGCTGGAAATGCAGATGAACAGCGGAATCAATAACGGCCACAACCGCTCAGTGTGCAAGGAACTGACCGCCAACAAACACAACCCGGCGGCGAGATAGACCCACACCGCGCGCGACAGCAGGAATGCCGGCCCACGCTTGGACAACAATCGGGCGTTGACCTGCGCTACCAGGATAAAACCCGCCGCGTTGGTCCCGAACAACCAGCCGAAGTGTTCGGCCGGTACCCCGTAGAGCTTGATGAAGACGAAAGGCGAACCGGCAATGTAGGCAAACATTCCGGCGATAGCGATGCCTCCCGTCAAGGCGTGACCCAGGAAGACCGAGTCGGTCAACAGTCGACCATATTGGCGCAACGCCCCAGACAATGGTTGACGCGGCACATGGGCCGGCAGACTTTCCGGCAGCCACACTGCCACGGCCGTCGCCGCCAGTGCGCTGAACACCGTCAAAGCGATGAAGATCGATTGCCAGCCATGCAGGTTCACCAACAGCCCGCCAAGCATCGGCGCGAGGATCGGCGCCAGCCCCATCACCAGCATCAGTTGGGAGAACACCTTGGCCGAGCCCACCGCGTCGCATTTGTCGCTGACCACCGCCCGGGAAATCACCATGCCGGCGCATCCGCCCAGGGCCTGGACGAAACGGGCACCGATCAGCCACTCCAGACTCGGCGCGTAGGCACAGGCCAGAGACGCCAGGGTGAACAGACCGACGCCCGTCAGCAACGGAATCCGTCGTCCGAAGCGATCCGCCACCGGCCCATAGGCCAGTTGCCCGATGGACAATCCGAGGAAATAAGCCGCCAGGGTCAGTTGGATGTGATTTTCGTCGGTGCCGAAGTCAGCCGCCATGGCCGGGAAAGCCGGCAGATAGAAATCGATCGCCAAGGGACCGAATGCGCTCAAGGCGCCAAGAATCAAAATGGTACGGAAGTTCATCAGGCGTCCAGGTTCAGGCGTCAGTCAGCAGCCCGACAGTCTAGCCCTGCCGGGCGCTCTTGAACATTCCGATAGGTCGCTAACTATTAAAAAATCTCAGGCGAGACTGGCCTCGTACCCCTCCTCTTTAATGGCTTGGAGCACGGCATCGACCGGCAGAGAGCTCTGGACCTGAACAGTCCGGGCGCCCAGATCGACCTGCACATCCGCCCCCGGATCCTTGGCCTGCACAGCCTGGGTGATCGCCTTGACGCAATGACCGCAGGACATTCCCTGAACATTGAATGTTTGCATGAGATGACTCCTTGGGATTGAGGTTGCCAGCAGTTTCAAGCTTGCCATCATGGAAAGGTCAAGTTCTGACGAAAACTGCCGGGCTGGCAATCGGTGCCAAGCTCGGCCAAGCTGCACACATCAAGGATTTCACACCGGAGGTTCAGCCATGCGCTGGTCAGCGTTCAGCCTGTTTTGCATGCTCGGTTTGTCAGCGGTGAGCCCTCAGGCGTCGGCCGTCGGCGAAGACTACGGCGTGCTGATCATTTCCCGCGAGCGCCTGGAAGTGCCGACTTCCTGCGAAATCGGCATCTATATTGGCGATCAGCTCTCGGGGCGTTTGTTCCAGGAACAGAGCACCTCCTTCAACCTGCCACCCGGAAGATTCTCTTTGCGCTTGAAACTGCTGCCGGGCCAGACGCAGGGCTGTAGCCCAGGCATGCTCGCGCCGGGGTCGCAGGATGTCACGCTCAAGGCGGGCGACATACTGAAGTTCCGCATTGCCATGACCCAGGAAGGGATGTATCTCAAGCCGGCTGGGCTGGGTTACTGACTCCTTAGATAAAAAGTGGGAGTACAAGCTTTTGGATTAGCGCTTGACCTTCCCGGCGTGGCAAGGTTGATCCTGTAGTCATTCACTACAGGGAGCCTGTCCGATGCCTGAATCCAACCTTTTCGATCTGCCGATTGCCGGGATGACCTGTGCCAGTTGCGCCGGGCGGGTCGAGCGCGCCTTGAGCAACGTCACAGGGGCCAGCGCCGTCAGCGTGAACCTGGCGACCGAACAGGCGCGGATCCAGGCGCCCGAGGGCAGCCTGCCCGCCTTGATGCAGGCCGTCGAACAGGCCGGCTACAGCGTCCCAGTCCAGACGCTGGAACTGTCCATCGAGGGAATGACCTGTGCCTCATGCGTCGGCCGGGTCGAGCGCGCCCTGAGCAAAGTCGCCGGAGTGAACCGTGTCAGCGTCAACCTCGCCAACGAACGCGCCCACCTCGACTTGCTCGGCCGGGTCGACCCGCAAACCCTGATCGATGCGGTCAAGGGCGCCGGTTATGACGCCAGCGTCTGGCAGGCCGAGCAACCCCATGACGCACAAAGCAATCACCTGAATCGCGAGCGCCTGGCCCTGATACTGGCGATTTTGCTGTCCGTACCGTTAGTGCTGCCAATGCTTTTGCAACCGTTCGGTGTGCATTGGATGCTGCCGGCCTGGGTTCAATTCGCGTTGGCGACGCCGGTGCAGTTCATTTTCGGGGCGCGGTTCTATATCGCGGCCTACAAGGCCGTGCGTGCCGGGGCCGGGAACATGGATCTGCTGGTGGCCCTGGGCACCAGCGCGGGTTATGGCTTGAGCATTTATGAATGGGCCATCGCCCGCCCCGGCAGCATGCCGCACCTATATTTCGAAGCCTCGGCCGTAGTGATTGCTCTGGTGTTGCTGGGCAAATACCTGGAAAGCCGCGCCAAGCGCCAGACCGCCAGTGCCATCCGTGCCCTCGAAGCCTTGCGGCCGGAGCGGGCGATTCAGGTCATTGACGGTCAGGAACGGGAAGTCGCCATCAGCGCCCTGCGCTTGAATGATCAAGTGCTGGTCAAGCCCGGCGAGCGCTTCCCGGTGGACGGTGAAGTGCTGGAAGGTCAGAGTCACGCCGACGAGGCCTTGATCAGTGGCGAAAGCCTGCCGGTGCCTAAACAGCCCGGCGACAAGGTGACGGGGGGTGCCATCAACGGCGAAGGTCGCCTGCTGGTGCGCACTCTGGCCCTGGGCGCGGAAACCGTCCTGGCGCGCATCATCCGCCTGGTGGAGGACGCCCAGGCGGCCAAGGCCCCCATTCAAAAACTGGTGGATAAAGTCAGCCAGGTCTTCGTGCCGGTCGTGCTGGTATTGGCCTTGGCGACGTTGATCGGCTGGTGGTTGTACGGCGCACCACTGGAAACGGCGCTGATCAACGCCGTTGCCGTGCTGGTGATCGCCTGCCCGTGCGCCCTCGGACTGGCGACACCCACGGCAATCATGGCCGGCACCGGTGTCGCCGCCCGCCACGGAATCCTGATCAAGGATGCCGAGGCCCTGGAGCGCGCCCATGACGTCAACACCGTGGTGTTCGACAAGACCGGCACCTTGACTTCCGGCACACCGCGCATCGCCCATTTGAGCGCCCTGGACGGTGACGAAGACAGGCTGCTGCAAATGGCCGGCGCACTGCAACGCGGCAGCGAACATCCCCTTGCCAAGGCGGTGCTGGATGCGTGTGCGGAGCGCGGCCTGGAGGTCCCGGACATCAACGACAGCCAGTCGCTGACCGGACGCGGTATTGCCGGCAGCCTGGACGGGCAGCGCCTGGCCCTCGGTAACCGACGTTTGCTGGACGAACTGGGCCTGGCCCCCGGTTCGCTGAGCGAGTCGGCCCAGGCCTGGGAGACCGAGGGCCGAACCCTCTCCTGGCTGATCGAACAAAACGCAACGCCACGGGTGCTGGGCCTGTTCGCCTTCGGGGATACACTCAAGTCCGGCGCACTGGCGGCGGTACAAGCCCTGAATGAACGCCACATCGGCAGCCATCTGCTGACCGGCGACAATCGCGGCAGTGCCCGGGTGGTGGCCGAGGCATTGGGCATCACCAACGTTCATGCCGAAGTACTGCCGGCCGATAAGTCCGCCATCGTCCAGCAGTTGAAGAAAAATGCCGTGGTAGCCATGGTAGGCGACGGCATCAACGACGCCCCGGCCCTCGCGGCGGCGGACATTGGCATTGCCATGGGCGGCGGCACCGATGTGGCGATGCACGCCGCCGGTATTACCCTCATGCGCGGCGATCCTCGGCTGGTGCCGGCGGCGCTGGACATCAGCCGCAAGACCTACGCCAAGATCCGTCAGAACCTGTTTTGGGCATTCGTCTACAACTTGATCGGTATTCCCCTGGCGGCGTTCGGCTTCCTCAACCCGGTGCTGGCCGGCGCGGCCATGGCGTTGTCGAGCGTCAGCGTAGTGAGCAATGCGTTACTGTTGAAACTCTGGACACCCAAACACCTGGAGGACAAGCCATGAACATCGGCCAAGCCGCCCGCCAGAGCGGCCTGAGTGCGAAGATGATCCGGTACTACGAATCCATTGGCCTGCTCAAGGCGGCTCATCGCACCGACAGCGGCTACCGGATCTACGGCGCCGATGACCTGCACACCCTGGCCTTTATCAAGCGCTCCCGGGACCTTGGGTTTTCATTGGAGGAGGTCGGCAAATTGCTGGCCCTCTGGCAGGACCGCCAACGAGCCAGCGCCGACGTCAAGGCCCTGGCCCGGCAACACATCGACGAACTGAACCAGAAAATCCGCGAACTGGCCGAACTGCGCGACACCCTCCAGGACCTGGTGGAACACTGCCACGGCGACCACCGCCCGGACTGCCCGATTCTCAAGGAACTGGCGTCGGGGTGTTGCGAGAAGGCAGCGCATGCTTGAGCGAAGGTGAGAGCGAGCCTGCTCGCGATGACGGCGGCACGTCCAACATCCCTGCAAGCTGACCCACCGCTTTCGCGAGCAAGCCCGCTCCCACAAGGGACTGACGGTGGATATGGAGCTTTTGCCGGCCACAAAAAACCCGGCCTGGGCCGGGTTTCTGGTCAAGCGGTCACTGCATCCAGGGCGGAGGCGGTTCTTCGGTTTTGCCGGGCGGAGCGTCGTCAGCGGCGCGGACAGCCTGGCGGCGTTCCTCGTCCAGGCGGGCAGCCTCGATTTCACGCATGATCCCGCCGACATCCGCCAGTTCTTCCGGCTCGTCGAACTCGCCGGTCAGCACGCTGGCCGGGTGCAAGGTGCCGGCTTCATACAACGCCCACATTTCCTTGGCGTACCGGGTGCGCTTGAGCTCCGGGGCAAACCGGCCGAAGTAGGACGCCATGTTACCCACATCCCGCTCCAGCATGCTGAAGGCGTGATTGTTGCCAGCGGCGTCCACCGCCTGCGGAAGATCGATGATCACCGGGCCCGTCGGCGTCAGCAGCACGTTGAACTCCGACAGGTCACCGTGCACCAGACCGGTACACAGCATCAACACGATCTGGGAGATCAGGAACGCGTGATACTCACGGGCCTGATCCGGCTCCAGTACCACATCGTTCAGACGCGGTGCCGCATCGCCGTACTCGTCGGCCACCAGCTCCATCAGCAGCACACCTTCGAGGAAGTCGTACGGCTTGGGCACTCGCACGCCCGCGCCGGCCAACCGGAACAGCGCCGCCACTTCGGCATTCTGCCAGGCGTCTTCGGTTTCCTTGCGCCCGAACTTGGAGCCCTTGGCCATGGCACGGGCCTGGCGGCTGTTACGCACCTTGCGGCCTTCCTGGTACTCGGCCGCCTGACGAAAACTTCGCTTGTTCGCCTCCTTGTAGACTTTGGCGCAACGTAGCTCGTTGCCGCAGCGCACCACATAAACAGCTGCTTCTTTACCACTCATGAGTGGGCGCAGCACCTCGTCGACCAGACCGTCCTCGATCAGGGGTTCAATGCGTTTTGGAGTCTTCATCAGCTTTTATTGTGGGTCCTTTATTACCGAACACGCGAATGACAGTCGTTATACGGCAATCCTCCCTCCACGGGGAGGGGTTGCCGACTTATGAACCCTTCGATGCACACAATGTGCCGGATTAAATCGACCGAGCCGAATCATAGCCGAGACAGCGGATAGCGTTGGCAATTGAATGCAAAGGCATTTGCGACAAGAACTGACAGCCACGCCCAGTGCACCTGATTCAATGTTTAAACAACTCCCCCGGGGTCAATCCAAACATCCCCTTGAACGCCACTATGAAAGCGGACGTGGAATCGTAGCCACAGGACAACGCCGCGCCGGTCACGCTATCGCCTTTTTCCAACGACCCCAGGGACGACAACAACCGAGTGCGCTGGCGCCAGGCGCGAAAGCTCAGGCCGGTTTCGCGCTGGAACAGACGCATCAGGGTTTTTTCCGAGGTGCCCAGGCGCTCGGCCCACACTTGCAAAGTCACGTTCTGGTCGGGCTGTTCGATCAATTCATTGCACAACGCCAGCAGACGCACATGGCGGGGCAGCGGCAGGGAAAAACCCACCTCCGGCAGTGTTGCCAACTGGTCCAGCAACACTTGCACCAGCCGTGCTTCCTCGCTGTCGCCCTGGGCGTAATCGGCCGGCAACTGACAAAAAGCCTTGATCAGTTCCCGAGCCAGCGGCGTGACCTCCAGCACCCGGCAGCGCTCATCGGCCCACGGGCAGGCGTCGCGATGGACATAAAGGCTGCGCATTTCCGCCCGGGTGGAGGTCACCACATGATGCTCCAGGTCGGCAGGAATCCAGATGGCCCATTGTGGCGGGGCGAAAAAACTGCCTTCGGCGGTGTGCACACCCAGCACGCCACTGATGGCGTAGGAAAACTGCACCCAATCATGACGATGGGCCTGGGTCCACGAACCGGCGCTCAAGCTTTCGACACGGGCATAAAGCGGCCTGGGCAATTCTGTCAGGTCGGGAATGCGTCTTTCGAGTTGTTGGTGTCCGTTAGTCGGCATGGATTGGCCTTATGTCGCAAGACGGCTGCAAGTGCCGACGTTAGGCTAAGTCGACCTTTCTTACAACTTGCGGTGCCGTATGCACATTTTCAGACACCTCAAACGCTTGGTAACCGACTGGTTCCTGTGCGGCATGCTGCTTGCCACGTTGCTGGCGTATCTGTTTCCCAGCTTTGGCGCCACGGGTGGCGCCATGCATGCCGAGTGGGTGGTCAATATCGGCATCTTTGTCGTGTTCTTCCTGCACGGGATAAACCTGTCCGGCGAGCAGATCCGCCACGGTCTGAAAAACATCCGGCTGCACTTGATGGTGCAGGTTTTTACCTTCGGCGTGTTTCCGTTGATCTGGCTGATCAGCGACTGGCTTCTGGGCCGCCATGTGCCGTCACTGCTGATGCTGGGGTTCTTTTACCTGTGCGTCCTGCCTTCGACCATTTCGTCCTCGGTGGCCCTGACCGGCAGCGCCGGCGGAAACGTACCGGCGGCGATTCTCAACGCGAGCCTGTCCAGCGTGCTGGGGATTTTCCTGACGCCACTGCTGGTCAGTTTCGTGGTCGGCAGCGGCGCCGGGGGCATCGACCTAGGTGCGACTTTGCTCGACCTTTGCCTGATGTTGCTGCTGCCGCTGGTGCTCGGACAGTTACTGCGGCGCTGGCTGGGCGGTTTTTTCGCACGGTACAAACGCTACACCAGCATCATCGACAAACTGGTGATCCTGTTGCTGGTCTACGCGGCGTTCTGCAATTCGATGGTGTCCGGGATCTGGCAACAACAAGGCAACGCCGTGCTGCTCAGTGCATTGCTTGGCAGTGCCGTGTTGCTGGCAATCATTTTGTGGATGACCACCCGCACCGCCCGGGCCCTGCGGTTCAGCAACGCCGATGAGATTGCTGCGGTGTTCTGCGCCAGCAAGAAATCCCTGGCGGCCGGGGTGCCGATGGCCGCATTGATTTTCGGCAACAACCCCGGCCTGGGGCTGATCCTGTTGCCGATCATGATTTATCACCCGTTGCAACTGATCGTCTGTTCGATCCTGGCCGAACGTTACGCCAACCGCCAGCGGGAACTGATCCATCAACAACGCGAGGCGACCCTCAACGCTCGATGATTGCCGTTACACCCTGGCCACCGGCCGCGCAGATGGAAATCAGACCGCGGCCCCGCCCCGCCGCGTCCAGCAACTTGGCGAGGTTGGCGACGATTCGTCCACCCGTGGCGGCAAATGGGTGCCCGGCGGCCAGGGAGCTGCCCTTCACGTTCAGCCGACTGCGGTCTATGCTGCCCAACGGAGCGTCGAGGCCCAGGCGCGTCTTGCAATAATCCGGGTCTTCCCAGGCTTTGAGCGTGCATAACACTTGAGCGGCAAATGCTTCGTGGATCTCATAGTAATCAAAGTCCTGCAACGTCAGGCCGTTGCGCGCCAGTAACCGAGGCACGGCGTAGACCGGCGCCATCAGCAACCCTTCTGCTCCGTTGACGAAATCCACCGCTGCCGTTTCGCCGTCGCGCACATATGCCAGGATCGGCAACCCCCGGGACTTGGCCCACGCTTCGCTGCCCAACAACACCAGTGAGGCACCGTCGGTCAATGGCGTGGAATTGCCCGCCGTCATCGTGCCCTTGGCGCTTTTTTCGAAGGCCGGCTTGAGGGCGGTGAGTTTTTCCAGGGTCAGGTCCGGGCGCAGGTTGTTGTCCCGTGTCAGGCCGAGAAAGGGCGTCATCAAGTCGTTCTGCCAGCCTTCGGCGTAGGACGCGGCCATTTTCTGATGACTTTCCAGGGCCAGTTGGTCCTGCTGCTCCCTGGGAATCTGCCAGGTCTGAGCCATCAGTTCGCAGTGCTGCCCCATGGACAGGCCGGTTCGTGGCTCGCCATTGCGCGGCAGTTCGGGAACGAGGTGCTGGGGACGCAGTTGCAGGAAGGTCTTGATTTTCTCAGCGGTGGTTTTGGCGCGATTGGCTTGCAGCAGGATCCGGCGCAGTCCTTCGTTGACGCCAATCGGCGCATCCGAGGTGGTGTCTACGCCGCCGGCAATGGCACTGTCGATCTGCCCGAGGGCAATCTTGTTGGCCGTCAACAGCACAGTTTCCAACCCCGTGCCGCAAGCCTGTTGCAGGTCGTAGGCCGGGGTGGTGGGTGACAGCCGCGAGCCGAGTACGCATTCGCGGGTCAGATTCAGATCCCGGGAAAGCTTGAGCACCGCACCGGCGGCCACCTCACCGATGTGCAGGCCATGCAGGTTGTAGCGCTCGATCAGCCCCTCGAGCGCGGCGGTCAGCATCGCCTGGTTGCTGGCGGTGGCATAGGCCCCGTTGGAGCGGGCGAAGGGGATGCGGTTACCACCAATGATCGCGACGCGGCGTAGCTGTGTCATGAAGAACTCCCTGTGTATGTCCGGATGCGCCAATGGGCCTGCGGGAACCCGGCTCCCGCACAAGCTTAGGCTTTATCTGGCCGATCGAACGACTGATTGCCAATCATGGTCCACACTTTGAACCTCATCAGCCGGAGTGTGTTCCATGTCAGACCGTTATATCGACTTCGCCAATTCGCCCCTGGGCTTGCGTCTGGTCGGTGCGCTGGGCCTGCCATCGCCGGCCCGCCTGGAGCGCTGGCAGGCCGGGCGGCTGCGGCCGATCGAAGGTGCGTTGCTGTTGGGCGGCGGACCGTTGACCGAACAGATCGGCGCATTTGCCAAGCGCCTGACCGACGCGATCTTCATCTACGGGGGCGAACCGACACTGGCCACCGAATGGATCCCCGGTCACGGTCCGAAAATCAAGGCGGTGGTGTACGACGCCAGCCATCTGGCGCAAGCCGATCAGCTCAAGCAACTGCGCGAGTTTTTCCAACCCCTGCTGAAGAACCTCGACCACAACGCCCATGTCGTCATCCTCGGCCGCGCCCCGGAGAGTCTCGCCGATCCGTTTGCTGCCAGCACGCAGCGGGCCTTGGAGGGCTTCAGCCGTTCCCTGGCCAAAGAGTTGCGTCATGGCGGGACGCTGCAATTGCTGTATGTGGGTGACGGCGCCGAGGCCCAACTGGAAGGTGCGCTGCGGTTTTTCCTGTCGCCCAAGAGCGCCTACGTTTCCGGGCAGGTCATTCGTCTCAACGCTTGCAACACTCAGGTCCAGGATTGGACCCGCCCGCTCACAGGCCTCAAGGCTCTGGTCACCGGCGCGGCCCGCGGGATCGGCGCCGCCATTGCCGAAACCCTGTCCCGCGATGGCGCCGACGTGATCCTGCTGGACGTTCCGCAGGCCAAGGCCGATCTCGAAGCCCTGGCTGCGCGCCTTAGCGGGCGCAGCGTGACGCTGGACATCTGTGCTGAAGATGCCGCTACGCAGTTGACTGAACACCTGCCCGACGGCGTCGACATCGTGGTGCACAACGCGGGCATCACCCGGGACAAGACGCTCGCCAACATGACCCCGGAATTCTGGGACGCGGTGCTGGCGGTCAACCTCAACGCCCCGCAGGTGCTGACCAAGGCCCTGCTCGACAGTGGCACTCTGCGGGACCATGGCCGAGTGATTCTGCTGGCGTCCATCAGCGGCATCGCCGGCAATCGCGGCCAAACCAACTACGCAGCGAGCAAGGCCGGGCTGATCGGTCTGGCCCAGGCTTGGGCGCCGGTCCTGCAACCTCGGGGGATCAGCATCAATGCCGTGGCGCCGGGTTTCATTGAAACCCGCATGACCGCCGAGATCCCTTTCACCCTGCGCGAAGCGGGGCGGCGCATGAGTTCCCTGGGCCAGGGCGGCCTGCCCCAGGACGTCGCCGAAGCCGTGGCCTGGCTCGCCCAGCCTGGTACGGGCGCCGTTACCGGCCAGACGCTGCGGGTGTGCGGGCAAAGTCTTCTGGGAGCATGACCATGACGATCCAATGGCATGAAGTAAACGCCGCACCCGGTATGTCCGAGCTGTACGTGAAAGCCGCGACACGGCGTAAGGTCACTGGAAAAACCTTGCCTCAGGACGGATTGCGCCAAGTGATACAGGTCGATCCGCAACGCCTGGCGGCTTATCGCAAGGTCTGCGGTTTTGCCGAAAATGGACTGCTGCCGCCGACCTACCCCCACGTACTGGCGTTTGCCCTGCAGATGCAGTTGCTCACCGCCCGGGACTTTCCGTTCCCGTTGCTGGGGCTGATCCACTTGAGCAATCGCATCCGCGTACTGCGGCCCATGGGCGGGGTCAGCCAAGTACAGGCCCGCGTCAACGTGCAAAATCTGCAAGCTCACCCCAAGGGCGCGGTGTTCGACCTGGTGACTCGCATTGATGATCAATTGGGGCCGTTGTGGGAGGCCGAGAGCCAGATGCTCTGCAAGGGCGTCCAGCTTGACGGCGCGTTGGTGGAAGAGCCGCTGCAAGAGTTCCAGGCACTGACTGAAGTGGCGCACTGGACCGCGCCGGCTGACATTGGCCGGCAATACGCCAAGGTGTCCGGTGATTACAACCCGATCCACCTGAGCGGCCTCAGCGCCCGGCTGTTCGGCTTCCCCACCGCCATCGCCCACGGCCTGTGGAACAAGGCCAGGACCCTGGCGGCGCTGGACGAACACTTGCCCGATGCCAACGTCGAGATTGATGTCACCTTCAAGAAACCGGTGCGCCTGCCCAGCGAAGTGACACTGCTGGCGAGTGCGGCGGGGTCCAGCGGGGACTTGCGATTGATCGGTTCGGCGGAGTTGGAGCATATGGTGGGAAGCTGGCGGCCGGCGAGCTGAGGATCGGCATCTTTGTTGAATGTGATGTCGCCATCGCGAGCAGGCTCGCTCGCACCTTGGTTCTCGGGTGTTCATGGGCCCTGCGTCCGGCAAAAATCCCCGTGGGAGCGAGCCTGCTCGCGATAGCGGTGGGTCAGCTTGCATCGATGCTGAATCCACCTACCGCGGCGGATAGTTCGCCAGGATCCGCGCAACCGTCTCACGCACTGCGGTGCTGCGATCCGTAGGATTGGGCGAGTTGCTGAGCATTCGTTCATCACTGCCCCGCCACACCAGCTTGCCGTCCTTGCCATCGAGCAGATCGATCTGCACCGTGGCGACCTTGTAGCTGACGTTGCGGGTTTCGTTGTACATCGGCCCGCCCCAATAGCCATTCCACGGGCTGCCCCAACCTCCGCCGTAGTTGGTCGTGATCTGTTGCTGGCGATCCTCGACGATCAGGTAAGCCTGGACCATCACATCCCCACGCCCGCCCGCCTGGGCCGGGCGCAGACCGCGCTGGTCGAGTTGATCGGCAACCGCCTGACGGATCCGCTGTTCGGTCAGGTCGCTCTTGATGCGCGGATCATCGGGGCGATATTGCAGCGCCGGCTCTTTCCAGCTCCAACTGCGATACGCGGAGAAATCCCGGCTGGTGTCAAAGTCGTGGTTGACCGGGTTACCCGCACAGGCACTGAGCAACAGGGTAAAAGCCAGTAGAGCGAGACGGCGACACATGGTTTTTCTCCGTTGCGTAATCAACTTGGAGGATAAGCCGACAGGGCTTTTTCCACCGCTTCGCGAATGGCATCGGTGCGCGCGCTCTGACTGCCGCGCTGGCTGGTCTCGGCGCTGGAGCTCCACACCGGCTGACCATTACGGGCATCGAACAGGTCCACTCGTACCACCACGACCTGCTCCCGATAAGTGCGCACCACCGGCACCGAGTGATACATGCCATAGCCGGGGCCGTAACGGTCATAACGGTTGTAGCCGCCGTAGTAACCGGAATCATAGTCGTCCCGAACCTGACGCACGCGCGTTTCCAGGCGCAGGTCGGCACTGACGAACAGGTCGGCCGGGCGGTTGTCATGCAATGGACGCAGGCCGCGTTGATCCAGGGCGTTGCTCACCGCTTCAGCCACCTGGGCCGAGTCCGCCCAAGCGGTGCCCGGTGGCAGTCGCCCGTTGAGCCAGGCCCAACTGCGATAGCGTCCGTAGTCACGGGGTGGCGCGGGGTAAGCGCTGCGGTCAAACACCGTGGCGGCCTGCGGCGGCGCCGGAGGCAGCGGGTTAGACGTGGCGACATACGGGTTGCTGCCTTGGCAGGCAGCCAGTCCCAGGCACAACACCAACAACCCTGAACGACCTTTCATTTCGCGCTCCGATTGCTCTTTCAGATCAGAGGGGACGGCAGACCCAGTGCAGGTAACGCCCCAACCCGGCAAACGCCGGATGGCGGCGGTGAGCCAGCTCCATCTCCAGCAACTGCACCAGCTCCACGCGGCCCTGGAACTCCACCGGCATGTAGTCATGGAAAACCCGCACGCCACTTTGAGTTTCGACCTGCCACAAGCCTTCAAGTTGCGCCGCCAGTTCCCGCGGATCAAGGGGTTGTTGCGGGGTCAGGCTCTGTTTTTCACCGGCCATGTCATTTTTGCGCAACTTGCGAAAATGTCCCTTGAGCAGGTTGCGATAAACCAGCGCGTCGCGGTTGTAGAACGCCAGGGACAACCAGCCGCCCGGGGCCGTGAGTTGATGCAGCACCGGCAGGATCGCATGGGGTTCGGCCAGCCATTCCAGCACCGCGTGGCACAGCACCAGGTCGTAAGGCTCAGTGAGCTGGTCGGGCAGCGCCTGCCACGGCGCCTGGATGAACGTGGCGCTCTGACCAGCATCGGCGAACCGCTGACGGGCACCTTCGAGCATGGGCTCGGCTGGCTCGGCCAGGGTCACCTGATGGCCGCGTTCGGCCAGCCACAACGACATGTGGCCCAAGCCGGCGCCTATGTCCAACACACGCAACGGACGCTCAGGCAAGGCTTCAAGCAGATCGGCCTGCAGCACCGCCAGACGGATCGCACCTTTGGCCCCACCGTAGATTTTTTCGGCAAAACGCGTGGCGAGCTGATCGAAATGACGGTCGCTCATTGGCCGAACCGCCGCTCGCTGTCAGCCAGTTTGCTGCGCACCACGGCCTCCATATCCAACCCCAGTTCGCTGCACAGCAGCAACAGGTACAACACGATGTCACCGACTTCCTGCCCGGCGTGGGCCAGTTTGTCCGCCGGCAACTGGCGCGACTGGTCCTCGCTCAACCACTGGAAAATCTCCACCAGTTCGGCCATTTCCACACTGGCAGCCATGGCGAGGTTTTTCGGGCTGTGAAATTGCCGCCAATCGTTACGGTCACGAATGGCATGCAGGCGTTCGGTCAGTTCAACAAGGTTCATCGGGGTCTCCTGAATGCGCATAGCTTCGGGGGGATGACGAGGGAAGGCAAGCGTCTCGGTACGAAGCGGCGTTTTGCCCCATAATCGAACGATCTTGGCCTTGCGCCGCTCTTACAACCAGAAGCCCAAGGCTCGATTCCGATCTCTCTCATCAGGACGTACACATGCAGGTAGAAAGCTTTTTCGAATGGCTCGGCCAGGCGCTCGGTTCGGTGATCCGGTTTATCGTCGACCTGCTCAGCGGCCTGTTCAACACCCTGGCCAATGCCGGCGGCAACTTTGTCGATGGACTGTCGCGCACACTGGGCATGGATGCCTCGATCATCAGCATCCTTGCGCTGATACTCGGGCTGATGCTGCTGTACTCGGCGATTCGCGCCTTTATGCGGGCGTCGATCGTCATGGGGATTATCTGGTTGGTGCTGGGGTTGTGGCTGTTGAGCTGGATCATTCACTAGCACTAAGATCGTTCCCATCATAGAGCCCGCGCCAGACGCGGCACTCTGTGGCGAGGGAGTTTGCTCCCGCTGGACTGCGCAGCAGTCCCAAATTGGCCTGACGCGGTTTCCAGACAGACAGCGTCAGCCGGTTTTACGACGGCTTCGCCGCCGAGCGGGAGCAAGCTCCCTCGCC
>NZ_JABWQV010000083.1 GCF_014268615.1 Pseudomonas tehranensis
GGGAGCGAGCCTGCTCGCGATAGCGGTGGGACTGCTTGCATCAATCTTCAGGACAACCGCAAAAAACGGCTCAACGCCTCGCGCTGGGCCAACGCATCCTGGCGTCCCAGCTCGATCAGTTCACTGCAATAGCCCGCTTCGAACAGCAGATAACTCAGCACCCCGGCGCCGCTGGTCTTGGTTGCGCCCGGCCCGCGCAGGAACATGCGCAGCGCGCGGGGCAACTCCAGGCGATGGCGGGCGGCGATTTCGTCGATCGGCTGGCTCGGCGAAATCACTAACACCTCCACCGGCGCCGCGCCCAGCGCATGCGCCGGCACGTCATCGGGCAGCAGATGACTGAAGCCATTCAGACGCTCCAACAACTCGATATCGCTTTCCAGGCTGTCAATGAACGTGCTGTTGAGCATGTGGCCACCGATCTGCGCCAGCGTCGGTTGCTGGCCGGTGTAACTGCGCTGCAACGGCTCTGACGAACCAAGGCCACGCGGATTGCCGCTGACCCCGATGACCAGCACGCGATTGGCCCCCAAGTGCAGGGCCGGGCTGATGGGAGCCGATTGACGCACCGCGCCGTCGCCGAAATATTCCGGGCCGATCCTGACCGGCGCAAACAGCAGGGGGATCGCTGAACTGGCGAGCAGGTGCTCCACCGACAACAGGGCCGGTACGCCGATTCGCCGATGCCGCAACCAGGCGCCGATGGTGCCGCGGCCCTGGTAGAAGGTCACAGCCTGGCCGGACTCATAACCGAACGCAGTCACCGCCACGGCCCGCAGTTGCTGCTGCGCGATCGCCTGTTCGATACCCGAGGCGTGGAATTGAGACTGGAGCAGTTCGCGCAACGGCGAACTGTCGATCAGCGCCACCGGTAACCGGGCGCCCAGGCCCAGCAAGCTGTGGCTGATGAAACGGGTTGCCTGGGCAATCACGCCCCACCAGTCGCTGCGCATCACCTGATGGCTGCGCACGGCTTGCCAGAAGGCAGTCAGGCGCTCGATGGCCGTTTTGAAGTCCATCGCCCCGCTGGCCAGGCTGACCGCGTTGATTGCCCCGGCGGAGGTACCGACAATCACCGGAAACGGGTTATCCGCCCCGTCCGGCAACAGTTCGGCAATCGCTGCCAATACCCCCACTTGATACGCTGCCCGCGCCCCGCCGCCGGAAAGAATCAAACCTGTCACCGGTTCAAGTGGGGTCATCGCAACGCTCCGTGTTCAATAAGTGGACGACAGGCCTAACCGCGCTTGTCATACAGTTTGGGCTCGCCCGGCGGACGACTCTTGAAGCGCCGGTGAGCCCAGAGGTATTGCTGAGGGCATTGGCTGACCGACTGCTCCACCCACCGATTGATACGGATGCAATCGGCCTCTTCGCTCTCCCCTGGAAAATCTTCCAGCGGCGCCTGGATCACCAGACGGTAACCACTGCCATCAGCCAGGCGTTCCTGGATGAATGGCACCACCCGTGCCTTGCCCAGGCGAGCGAACTTGCTGGTGGCCGTGACCGTCGCGGCCTGGATTCCGAACAGCGGCACGAAGACGCTTTGCTTGGCGCCGTAGTCCTGGTCCGGCGCATACCAGATCGCCCGACCGGCCCGCAGCAGCTTGAGCATGCCACGCACGTCGTCACGTTCCACCGCCAGGGAATCAAGATTGTGCCGCTCGCGCCCACGCCGCTGGATGTAGTCAAACAGCGGATTCTTGTGCTCGCGGTACATGCCGTCGATGGTGTGCTGCTGGCCGAGCAAGGCCGCGCCGATTTCCAGCGTGGTGAAGTGCAGCGCCATCAGGATCACGCCTTTGCCCTCGCGCTGAGCCTCTTTGAGATGCTCCAGACCTTCGACATGGGCCAGCTTCGCCAGACGCGAGCGCGACCACCACCAACTCATGGCCATTTCGAAGAAGGCGATACCGGTGGAGGCAAAATTTTCCTTGAGCAGGCGCTTACGCTCGGCAGCGGACTTTTCAGGAAAACACAGTTCCAGATTGCGCTGGGCGATGCGCCGTCTGTCGCCGGCCACACGATACATCAGCGCACCCAATACACGACCGGCGCGCAGCAGCAGCGGATAGGGTAACTGAACGATCAGCCACAACAGCCCCAGACCGCACCACAGCAGCCAGAAACGCGGATGAAAAAATGCAGCTCGAAAACGCGGGCGATCCATTACAGCTTCCATAAAGACATGGGCCGCGCATTCTACATCGTTCGACCCGGCTTGCGGCCCGGGGACGATCTCGTTATAAGTCTCGGCACTTTTAGTGACAAGCCGTTGTACGCCGACCATGAGCCAAACCGAACCGCTAGACCAAGATCCCGTGTTCCAGCTGAAGGGCAGCATGCTCGCCATTACGGTGCTGGAGCTGGCCCGCAACGACCTGGAGAGCCTTGACCGGCAGTTGGCGGCCAAAGTCGCCCAGGCCCCGAATTTCTTCAGCAATGCGCCGTTGGTGCTGGCCCTGGACAAACTCCCGGCTGGCGAAGGTGCCGTGGATCTGCCGGGCCTGATGCGGGTTTGCCGCCAGCACGGCCTGCGCACCCTGGCGATCCGAGCCAGCCGTATCGAAGACATCGCCGCCGCCATCGCCGTGGACATTCCGGTGCTGCCGCCTTCCGGCGCCCGGGAACGGGTGCTGGAGCTGAGTCCGGCCGAGGCCAGGAAAAAGCCGGAAAAACCGCCAGAACCGACCATCAAGCCGACCCGGGTCATCACCTCTCCGGTACGTGGCGGGCAGCAGATCTATGCCCAGGGTGGCGATTTGGTCGTGGTGTCCTCGGTCAGCCCGGGCGCGGAACTTCTGGCCGATGGCAACATCCATGTATACGGCCCGATGCGTGGCCGTGCCCTGGCCGGTGTCAAGGGCGATACGAAAGCCAGGATTTTCTGTCAGCAGTTGAGCGCTGAACTGGTCTCTATCGCCGGGCAGTACAAGGTTTCCGAGGATCTGCGTCGCGACCCGCTGTGGGGGGCCGGTGTCCAGGTCAGCCTGTCGGGCGACGTGTTGAACATCATTCGGCTTTAACGGATACTGCCGCATTTTCCAAGCATCTCTAAAACGTAGCGAAAACGGCTTAAACGACGTAGGAAAAAGGATAAGGCAGTGTTTACCGGAGGTAGACCCGTCCAGCATCCGATTCCAGCCAAGCCTGTCCAATTGCAGCAGTTTCAAGAGATGTTTTTCAGGGGCTGAAAAAGTCCTTTTTCCTTAGGGGTGAAACACCTTGGCCAAGATTCTCGTGGTTACATCCGGCAAGGGTGGTGTGGGTAAGACCACCACCAGCGCCGCTATCGGTACCGGCCTCGCTCTGCGCGGCCATAAAACAGTCATCGTCGATTTCGACGTCGGCCTGCGTAACCTCGACCTGATCATGGGTTGCGAGCGTCGCGTGGTCTATGACTTCGTCAACGTGGTCAACGGTGAAGCGAACCTGCAACAAGCCCTGATCAAGGACAAGCGCCTTGAGAATCTGTACGTGCTGGCCGCCAGCCAGACCCGCGACAAAGACGCGCTGACCCAGGAAGGCGTGGAAAAAGTGCTGATGCAGCTCAAGGAAGACTTTGAGTTCGTGGTGTGCGACTCCCCGGCCGGTATCGAGAAAGGTGCCCACCTGGCCATGTACTTCGCTGACGAAGCGATCGTCGTGACCAACCCGGAAGTCTCGTCGGTACGCGACTCCGATCGCATGCTGGGCCTGCTGGCGAGCAAATCCCGTCGCGCCGAGAACGGCGAAGAGCCGATCAAGGAGCACCTGCTGCTGACCCGCTACAACCCGCAACGCGTCAGCGATGGCGAAATGCTGGGCGTCGAAGACGTCAAGGAAATCCTCGCTGTTACCCTGCTGGGTGTGATTCCTGAATCCCAAGCGGTACTCAAGGCCTCCAACTCGGGTGTGCCGGTGATTCTCGACGACCAGAGCGACGCCGGTCAGGCGTACAGCGACGCGGTCGATCGCCTGCTGGGCAAAACCGTAGAGCATCGATTCCTCGATGTAACGAAGAAAGGTTTCTTCGAGCGCCTGTTTGGAGGTAGGTAATGAATCTTTTTGACTTCTTTCGTGCCAACAAAAAGCCAAGTACCGCCTCGGTCGCGAAAGAGCGTCTACAGATCATCGTGGCGCACGAGCGCGGCCAGCGCAGTACCCCTGATTATCTGCCAGCCTTGCAGAAAGAACTGGTGGAAGTGATCCGCAAGTACGTCAACATCGGGTCTGATGATGTGCATGTGGCGCTGGAAAGCCAGGGCAGTTGCTCGATTCTGGAACTCAATATCACCCTGCCGGATCGCTGATAGATCCTGCGGGAGCCACGGCGGCTCGGGTCCCAAAGTACTCCCCCCTGTGGGAGCAAAGCTTGCTCGCGATAGCCTCAACCGGATCTAACAGACAGACCGTGTTGTTTAATCGCGAGCAAGCTTTGCTCCCACAGGGTTAGGAAAAAGGGCCCGAGCCGCCGTTGGCGTTTGTTACGAGACTGTTTGAATGCCCCTGTCCAACATCCGCATCATCCATCAGGACGCCGCCGTCCTGGTGGTCGACAAGCCGACCCTGCTGCTGTCCGTGCCCGGCCGGGCCGACGATAACAAAGACTGCCTGATCACCCGCCTGCAGGAAAACGGCTACCCGGAAGCGCGAATCGTGCACCGGCTGGACTGGGAAACCTCTGGCATCATCCTGCTGGCCCGAGACCCGGACACCCATCGCGAACTGTCTCGGCAGTTTCATGACCGGGAAACCGAAAAGGCCTACACAGCATTGTGCTGGGGCCAACCGGAGCTGGACAGCGGCAGCATCGACCTGCCCCTGCGCTACGACCCTCCGACCAAACCGCGCCACGTGGTGGATCATGAGCACGGCAAGCACGCCCTGACCTTCTGGCGCGTGCTGGAGCGTTGCGGCGACTGGTGCCGGGTCGAACTGACGCCGATTACCGGACGCTCGCACCAGTTGCGCGTGCACATGCTGTCCATCGGTCATCCGCTGCTGGGCGACGGCCTCTACGCCCATCCCCAGGCCCTCGCTGCGTGGCCCCGGCTGTGCCTGCACGCCAGCATGCTCAGTTTCACCCACCCGCAAAGCGGCGAACGCCTGCGCTTCGAGTGCCCGGCGCCGTTCTGAAACACCTGTGGCGAGGGAGCTTGCTCCCGCTGGGTCGCGAAGCGGCCCTAAAGGCTGACACCCTGGTATGCCTGCTTGCTTGGGTTACCGCTGTTGGGGCTGCTGCGCAGCCCAGCGGGAGCAAGCTCCCTCGCCACGGGTTCAACACCCCAAGTTCCCCATATACATACCCCTCTCCCCTCCCCATCGCCCCCCAATACGGTAAACTCCCGCGCATTGCTGTCTGGAGTTATTTATGCGCGCAGAGTTGAACCAGGGCCTGATCGACTTTCTCAAGGCCTCTCCCACCCCGTTCCATGCCACCGCCAGCCTTGCCCAACGCCTGGAGGCGGAAGGTTATCAGCGTCTTGACGAACGCGAGACCTGGGCCACCGAGGCCAACGGCCGTTACTACGTCACGCGCAACGACTCTTCAATCATCGCCTTCAAGCTGGGTCGCAACTCGCCGCTGCACGACGGCATCCGCCTGGTCGGCGCCCACACCGACAGCCCCTGCCTGCGGGTCAAACCCCAGCCGGAACTGCAACGCCACGGGTTCTGGCAACTGGGCGTGGAAGTCTATGGCGGCGCTTTGCTGGCGCCGTGGTTCGACCGCGATTTGTCCCTGGCCGGGCGCGTGACCTTCCGCCGCGATGGCAAGGTCGAAAGCCAGTTGATCGATTTCAAGGCGCCGATCGCCACGATTCCGAACCTGGCCATCCACCTCAATCGCGAAGCCAACCAGGGCTGGGCGATCAATCCACAGAATGAGTTGCCACCGATCCTCGCCCAGTTCGCCGGTGACGAGCGCGTCGACTTCCGTGCCGTGCTCACCGATCAACTGGCCCGCGAACACGGCCTGAACGCCGACGTGGTGCTCGATTACGAGCTGAGTTTCTACGACACCCAAAGCGCCGCGCTCATCGGCCTGCATGGCGATTTCATTGCCGGCGCACGCCTGGACAACCTGCTGTCGTGCTACGCCGGCCTGCAAGCCTTGTTGAACGCAGACACCGAAGAGACCTGCGTGCTGGTGTGCAACGACCACGAGGAAGTCGGTTCTTGCTCGGCCTGTGGCGCCGACGGTCCGATGCTGGAACAAACCCTGCGTCGTTTGCTGCCTGAAGGTGAAGAGTTCGTACGGACCATTCAGAAATCCCTGCTGGTTTCCGCGGACAACGCTCACGGCGTGCACCCCAACTACGCCGACAAACACGACGCCAACCACGGTCCGAAACTCAACGCCGGGCCGGTGATCAAGGTCAACACCAACCAGCGCTACGCCACCAACAGCGAAACCGCCGGGTTCTTCCGTCACCTGTGCATGGCCGAGGAAGTACCGGTGCAGAGCTTCGTGGTGCGCAGCGACATGGGCTGCGGCTCGACCATCGGCCCGATCACCGCCAGTCAGTTGGGTGTACGCACAGTGGACATCGGCTTGCCGACGTTCGCCATGCACTCGATCCGCGAACTGTGCGGCAGTCACGACCTGGCGCATTTGGTGAAGGTGTTGAGCGCGTTTTATGCCTGTCGTGAGTTGCCTTGAGCCTTTGTGGCGAGGGCGCTTCCTCCCGCTAGACCTGTAGGAGCTGTCGAGTGCAACGAGGCTGCGATCTCTCCCCAACCACTTGAACCTCAAGCGAAAGATCAAAAGATCGCAGCCTTCGGCAGCTCCTACAGGTCTAGCGGGAGCTTGCTCCCTCGCCACAATGATGTCCGCCTCAAGATTCTAGGTGGCCATGACCCACATCATCACACCCCGGCAAAACCCTAACTAAACTGACCTTATCGCCCCCCGACAAGGCCGTCGCCATGATCCCGATGTCTGCATTCAACGCCATGCTGGTGCCCATCATCGCCGGCATGATCCTGCTGGCCATCGGCTTTAACTTCCGAGACAAGAACGTCGGGGTGTTTGCCATGTGGATCGGCATGTTGCTGATCCTCGCCACGGTGGTGTTCAGGATCCTGGCCAAACTCAACGAGTCGATCTGACCTCACCTCAGGCAGCCGGGGGTTGTTCCGGCACGTCTACCCCAACGTGAATCGCATCGTGACGCCAGAACTCCAGGTCACAATCGATCAGCCGCTGATGCTGGTCATAATTGACCCGGGCAATCCGCAAACCAGGGCTGCCAACCGAGACTTTCAACGCCGCCGCCGCTTCAGGCTGTAGCGAGGTCGGCACAATCTCGAACTTCACCCGACCGTAGTGCAAGTCGTAATGACGGGCGTACAACTCGGTGATGGACTGATTGAGGTCGAATTCGAGGATGTCCGGGAAGTACTGCGGGTTCAGGTAGTGCTCGACATACAGCACCAGCCGCTCATCGATACGCCGCACACGGCAGATCTGGATCACACTGGACAGCGCCGGTAATTGCAGCCAGGCACACACTGCCGCCGAAGCCGGCTGCAGGCGGGCCGAGATCACCTGAGTCGAAGGCACTCGCCCCTGGGCGGTCACCATGGCGTGGAAATGGCTGCGCTGCATCAGGTTATAGGCCAGGCGTGGCGGCGAGACAAACCAGCCACGGCGCTCCTCGCGATAGATCTGCCCCTGGGCTTCGAGCTGCAACAGCGCTTCGCGTACGGTGATGCGGGTAGTGCCGAACAATTCGCTGAGCTTGCGCTCGGCCGGCAACTTGCTGCCGGGCGCCAGCAAACCGTGGTCGAGCTGCTCCTGCAGGACTTGCCCGATGGTTGTCACCGCTTTGGTTGTCTCGATGCGCATCAACGTTACCTATCTGGACTAGACCAGCACTCTTTCGGGGCGAAATCGATGGAGCATCGATCCGTTTCTCATGCTTGCAAGCCTAGGCACTGCACATGACTGGTAGATGACAGAACCGCCGAACGGTTCATTGGCCTACCTGCAAGTTAGCGGCCAAGTCCTTGCAGATCAGCCGGTTAACCATGGTCTACGCTTAGTTGGCAGCCACTTTGCCCCAGCCTGACACGGGCCAACCTTTCCTGCACCGACATCAAAATGTCACAGGGCTCGCCTACATTGGCTCAGGTATTGCTGACCTAGACCAACACAACCGCAATCGCAGCGTTGAAAACGCCCATAGGAGCTTCGGATGAAACAGTTTTTCCTGGCATCACTGTTAGGCTCGACCATTGCCATGTGCACTGTCGCCATGGCCGCTGACACCGATTTGAAAACACTGGAAGCCGCTGCGAAAGCGGAAGGCACCGTGAACAGCGTCGGCATGCCCGATGACTGGGCGAACTGGAAAGCCACCTGGGATGACCTGGCCAAAATCTATGGTTTGAAACACATCGACACCGACATGAGCTCGGCCCAGGAAATCGCCAAGTTCGCCGCCGAGAAAGACAACGCCAGCGCCGATATCGGTGACGTTGGCGCCGCTTTCGGCCCGATCGCGGTCAAGCAAGGCGTGGTTCAACCCTACAAGCCGAGCACCTGGGAACAGGTTCCGGACTGGGCCAAGGACAAGGACGGCAACTGGGCCCTGGCCTACACCGGCACCATTGCTTTCATCGTCAACAAGAAGCTGTTGCACGGCTCCGAAGTGCCGACCAAATGGGCCGACCTGAAAACCGGCAAATACAAGGTTTCCATTGGTGACGTGAGCACCGCCGCCCAAGCCGCCAACGGCGTGCTGGCAGCGGCCCTGGCCAATGGCGGCAACGAGAAAAACGTTCAGCCGGCGCTGCTGATGTTCGCCGAGATCGCCAAGCAAGGGCGCCTGTCCATGGCCAACCCTACCATCGCCACCATGGAAAAAGGTGAGGTCGAAGTCGGTGTGGTCTGGGACTTCAACGGCCTGAGCTACAAGGCCAAGATGGCCAATCCGGATGATTACGTCGTACTGATTCCGTCCGACGGCTCGGTCATCTCCGGCTACACCACCATCATCAACAAATACGCCAAGCACCCGAACGCCGCCAAACTGGCTCGCGAGTACATCTTCAGCGACGCCGGCCAGATCAACCTGGCCAAGGGCAACGCCCGTCCGATCCGCGCCGAGCACCTGACCTTGCCTGAAGAGGTCAAGGCCAAGTTGCTGCCCAACGAACAGTACAAAGGCGTGACCCCGATCAAGGATGCGGACGCGTGGGAAAAAACCTCCAAGACACTGCCGCAGAAGTGGCAGGAAGAAGTGATCATCAATATGGAGTGAGGCAATAGCTCCCGCTCGGAAATCCACTGGAGATCCAATTGTGGGAGCGAGCACTGTGGGAGCAAAGCTTGCTCGCGATGAACGATGAAACGGTCGTGCAGTTGAACCGTGTCGCCTTCATCGCGAGCAAGCTCGGCTCCCACAGAGGCTGGCTTTCACATCAGGTCCCTGGTGAATCCGAGTTTTCTGGTTTCCATCCGGAGTCCCGGTACCCATGAAGCACAACGTCATCCTGGTGGTGCTCGACGGCCTCAACTATGAGGTCGCCCGGCATGCCATGGGACATTTGCAGGCCTATGTCAGCGCAGGACGCGCGGCGCTCTACACACTGGAATGTGAACTGCCCGCCCTGTCCCGTCCGCTCTATGAATGCATTCTCACCGGCGTCGTGCCGCTGGACAGCGGGATCGTGCACAACAACGTCTCGCGCCTGTCGAACCAGCGCAGCATCTTCCACTACGCCACTGCAGGCGGCTTGAGCACGGCAGCCGCGGCCTATCACTGGGTCAGCGAGCTTTACAACGCTTCGCCGTTCGTGGCCGGTCGCGATCGTCATACCGACAACCCCGAACTGCCGATTCAACACGGCCATTTCTACTGGAACGACCACTACCCCGACTCTCATCTGTTTGCCGACGCCGAACACCTGCGTCAGCGCCACCTGCCGAATTTTTTGCTGGTGCATCCCATGAACATCGACGATGCCGGCCACAAGCACGGCCTCGACAGCCCGCAATACCGCAACAGCGCCCGCTCGGCCGACATCAACCTGGCGGTTTACCTGCAAGCCTGGCTCGACGCCGGTTATCAGGTGCTAGTGACATCCGACCACGGCATGAACAACGACCGCTCCCACAACGGCCTGCTGGCTGAAGAACGGCAAGTGCCACTGTTTGTGCTGGGCAGCGGCTTCAGCCTCAACCCCGATGCCGCACCCCGGCAGACCGAACTGTGCGGCAGCATTTGCCAGTTGCTCGGCGTTGCCCACGACAAACCCTATTGCCAGGAGTTGCTCAAGTGAATGCTATGACGCGCGGCAAATGGCTGGCAGCGTTGTGCCTGGTGCCCTTCGCGATTTTCTTCATCGTGTTCCAGATCGCGCCGCTGCTTTGGGTGCTGATCAACAGTCTGGAATCGGAAGAATTCGGTTGGGGCCTGGCCAATTTCAGCAAGATTTTCAGTTCGAAGTTCTACCGCCAAGCGATCCAGCACAGCCTGGAAATCAGCTTCTGGTCCAGCGTGTTCGGCATCATCATCGCCGTGCTCGGCAGCTATTCCCTGCGTCGGGTCGATTCGCGCCTGCGCAACTTCGTCAACGCCTTCGCCAACATGACCAGCAACTTCGCCGGTGTGCCCCTGGCCTTCGCCTTCATCATTTTGCTGGGGTTCAACGGCAGCATCACCATCATGCTCAAGCAGGCGGGGATCATTGAAGATTTCAACCTGTACTCGAAAACCGGGCTGATCATCCTCTACACCTACTTCCAGATTCCCCTGGGCGTGCTGCTGCTCTATCCGGCGTTCGATGCGCTGCGCGAGGACTGGCGCGAGTCCGCCGCGCTGCTGGGCGCTAAAGGCTGGCAGTACTGGCGGCACATCGGCCTGCCGGTGCTGACCCCGGCGCTGCTGGGCACGTTCGTGATCCTGCTGGCCAATGCGCTCGGTGCCTACGCCACGGTGTACGCACTGACCACCGGTAACTTCAACGTCCTGCCGATTCGCATCGCCGCCATGGTCTCCGGAGACATCTCCCTGGACCCGAACATGGCCAGCGCCCTGGCCGTGGTGCTGGTGGCATTGATGACCCTGGTGACCGTCGTCCATCAGTTGCTGCTCAAGAGGAGCTACCATGTCTCGCGCTGAATCGAGCTCTGCCGTGCTCTATCATCGGGTGGTGGTGTACCTGCTGTTCGCCATCCTGCTGCTGCCCCTGGCCGGCACGCTGATCTACTCCATCGCCAGCAGTTGGTCGGCCACCGTGCTGCCCAGCGGTTTCACCTTCAAATGGTACGTGCAGCTGTGGAGCGATCCGCGCTTTCTCAACGCCTTCGGCCAATCGCTGATCGTCTGCGTCGGCGCGCTGGTACTCTCGGTGGTGTTGATCCTGCCGCTGCTGTTCGTGGTGCACTACCACTTCCCGAAACTCGACGCGCTGATGAATATCCTCATCCTGCTGCCCTTCGCGGTGCCGCCGGTGGTGTCTTCAGTGGGGCTGTTGCAACTCTACGGTTCCGGGCCGCTGGCGATGGTGGGCACGCCGTGGATCCTGATCGGCTGTTACTTCACCGTCGCCCTGCCGTTCATGTACCGGGCGATCACCAACAACCTGCAAGCGATCAACCTGCGCGACCTGATGGACGCCGCCCAACTGCTCGGTGCCAGCACCTTCCAGGCGGCTTTGCTGGTGGTACTGCCGAACCTGCGCAAGGGCTTGATGGTGGCGTTGCTGCTGTCCTTCTCGTTCCTGTTCGGTGAGTTCGTGTTTGCCAACATCCTCGTCGGCACCCGTTATGAAACCCTGCAGGTGTATCTGAACAACATGCGCAACAGCAGCGGTCACTTCACCAGTGCGCTGGTGATTTCCTACTTCTTCTTCGTACTGGTCCTGACCTGGGCGGCCAACATCTTGAACAAGGACAAAAGCCAATGAGCTACGTCAGCGTCCAACACCTGCAAAAAAGCTATGCCGGCACACCGGTGTTCAGCGACATCAATTGCGAAATCCACAAGGGCGAGTTCGTCACCCTCCTCGGCCCTTCCGGCTGCGGCAAGTCCACACTGCTACGCTGCATCGCCGGCCTGACCACAGTGGATGCCGGTCAGATCCTGCTGGACGGTCAGGACATCGTCCCGCTGAGCCCGCAAAAACGCGGGATCGGCATGGTGTTCCAAAGCTACGCCTTGTTTCCCAACATGACCGTGGAACAGAACGTCGCCTTCGGCCTGCGCATGCAAAAGGTTGCGACCGAGGACAGCCGTCAGCGGGTACTGGAGATTTTGCGGCTGGTGGAGCTGCACGACTTCGCCGCTCGCTACCCCCATCAACTTTCCGGCGGTCAATGCCAGCGTGTGGCCCTGGCCCGCTCCCTGGTGACCCGCCCGCGCCTGTTGCTGCTGGACGAACCGCTGTCGGCCCTGGATGCGCGGATTCGCAAACATTTGCGCGAACAGATCCGACAGATACAACGCGAACTTGGCCTGACCACAATCTTCGTCACACACGATCAGGAAGAAGCGCTGACCATGTCCGACCGGATTTTCCTGATGAACCAGGGAAAGATCGTACAAAGCGGCGATGCCGAAACCCTTTACACTGCGCCCGTCGATGTCTTTGCCGCCGGCTTCATCGGCAACTACAACCTGCTGGACGCCGACAGCGCCAGCAAACTGCTGCAACGGCCAGTGACCGGTCGCATCGCCATTCGTCCGGAAGCCATCGAACTGAGCCGCAGCGGCGAGCCCGATGCACTGATCCGCAGCCACAGCCTGCTGGGCAACGTGATCCGCTACCGGGTCGAGGCCCGCGGCGTAGAGCTGGTGGTCGACGTACTCAATCGTTCCGCCGCCGATTTGCACCCAGATGGCACACGACTGTCACTTTCCATCGATTCGACGGCGCTGTGTGAGGTAGCCTGATGGCTTTATTGATTTTGAAGTTGATTTTGAAAAGGGAAACGCGCTGATGGCCCTGGCAATTTTTGATCTGGACGAAACCCTGATCCACGGCGATTGCGCCACCCTCTGGAGCGAGCAGATGGGGCGCCTGGGCTGGGTCGATCCAGAGTCGTTCATGCGTCGCAACAACGAGCTGATGGACGCCTACAGCCACGGCAAGCTGCGCATGGAAGAGTACATGGACTTCAGCCTGGAACCGATGATCGGCCGCACCCCGGAAGAAATCGAACACCTGGTGGCGCCATGGGTGGAAGACTTCATCGAACCGATCATCTTCAGCGACGCCACCAAGACCATCGCAGAACACCGCAAGGCCGGTGACCGGATCCTGGTGATCTCCGCCTCCGGCACGCACCTGGTCAAGCCGATTGCCGAACGCCTGGGCATTGATGAAATCCTGGCGATTGAACTGGAAGTGACCCATGGGGTGTACAGCGGCAAGACCGTCGGCACCCTGACCTATCGCGAAGGCAAGATCGCACGACTGCTGGATTGGCTGGATGCCGAGGAAGAAAACCTTGAGGGTGCGAGTTTCTATTCCGACTCGCGCAACGACCTGCCGCTGCTACAGCGGGTAGAGTACCCCCATGTGGTGAACCCGGATCCGGTGTTGAAGGCCCATGCCGAATCGGCCGGGTGGCCGATTCATACCTGGAAGTGAACAGGGATTCATTCTCGAAACAACACTCAGGCTCGGTTTGGACCGGGAACAGGGTGGTTTCTGTGGCGAGGGAGTTTGCTTGCGCTGGGTGGCGCAGCCGCCCCAAAGGGTCTTACTGGCGAACCGTATCGGCCGGATTTACGACTGCTGCGCAGCCGAGCGGGAGCAAGCTCCCTCTCCACAGGGGAAAGTGGTGTATCGGGCAATGCGGACCGGCCGGCTGGCGGGGCGCCTGCAAGGATTTCCAAGCCATAATTCATCTTGATATTGCCGGCGGCAGTATCGTCCTTCGAGCCCTTTTCCTTGTTCCGTCCCTGAGACCGCTCCACTTGAATGGCAGTAGGGGCCGTTCTTTTTCGACGCAGAGACAAAGGTCGCAAACTGCAGTTGTTTGCCCTTATAGATTTCCAAGACAACTTCAGGCGACCTATCGCCGTCGATATATTTTGGGGTCATGCGGAGTTCTTTCGTAGCCATCACACTACCTCCTCTGTTAGTGCGTACTCATCAGAGAAACATCCATGACTCTCTTAACTCACTCCAGGGTGGCTTTTTGTGCGGTGTCTACTGTCAGACCTGACAGATCGCACAGGCTAACCGACAGATGGTGCATTTTCTTGCGTTGACCTGTTATTTCTAACAGTAGACGCACGCTTGTATCCGCTGGTTAATAACTCCACGTCCTGCTTGACTCGCCAGTCCCTCCACGACGGGAGCCCTCATGAACAAGCATCTTGAACAGTGGACTTTTACCAACGCCAGTACAAAGGCACTGACGGCCCTCGCGCTCACTGTAGTATTTGGTTGCGCAACTCAACCACAGGCGCCACCACCCGACATTCAAACATCCAGTACTGATGAGCGTTCTGGTGAGGAAACAGCCAGAAATCTGAGCACGGACTATCACAATACTACCGCCAACTGCGGAACGCCTACCACACCAGCCTTTCTCTGCTCAGGGGTAACGCTACGCACCACTAAAACCAATGATAATTACGTTCGTTGGGATCATAGCGACTTATAAATAAATCCATTAATCGGCCACCCCCGTGAGGGCGGAAAAATGAACAAACTACTCATTTCGCTCGCGTGTGCTTTTTTATTACAAGGCTGTACAGCATTTCTCCCACATGAGCCAGATAGTGATGCTATTAGTTCGCAAGCGGACACCGCTACGGCTGCCCCCGTTCAATCTCTTCAAGGCCCGGCGATGGCGGATGAACTGCGCCGACGCTACCAGGACACCCGAACCGACTGCGGTTCGGCCAATAGACCGGCCTTTTTGTGTTCGGGGATTGTATTGCGTGGCACGAGCCATTCAGAAAACAAGCCCTATGATGCCTGGGACCCCAGCGACACAGCGATACGTGTAGGGGGCACTTCATTTTCTTACATACGCTCGGACTTCAACATGAAGCGTTTGGCGTTCGCTTATGACAAGGGGTACATATTTTTCCCTTACATGGACACACCCGCCAATAAATTAAAGATCGAAATTCTGTGCTTTTTCCCACTTGACGGACAATCGGACTACCGCTCCAATAAAGGTTGTGGTGCACATAAGGACGAGCCTAAAGTCAGTGAGCCATGCGGCTTGCAAAACATCAATACCGCCGAGCAGTGGCGTGAACATTACGTAAAATACCCCCAATCCATAAAGCGCTGCGGCTTCGACGTCAGTAAAACGTCCAGTGTTCCCACAGCCGCTGTCTTCCGCCAAGCCTTATTGACAGCGCCGTTGGTCTTCCCTCTGACTTTCGACAAGCCCAACGATATTAAATTAACGACGTGGCCCACCGGCGTTCCTGACCAGTTACCCATTGAGGCTTTCATATACACCCTTAATACGGGCATCAGCTCGGTGCAACATGACCAGAGACGCTTCCATGATCTGACAGGTATTGTTTTACCCATCATCAAAATTACTTTACCCAGCACTTTTCAGGGACAAGCCACATTCGAATATCGAGACGCCGATCAAGCCGTTCTTCCAGAGACACCGGAAAAACTCAAACCCAAAGTACCGAAAGCCTATAACGCGGCGGGCGACCATCTGAAAATGAGCGATATCTATACCGATGCTCATGTGGATGTTGAAGTACCGCATTACACCGGCATGCATGCCACCGACACCATCAGGGTGCGCTGGCAGGGTCGGGTCAACTACAACAGTCCCATTATCGAAGTTGGCGATCCCCCCGGAAAAAGACTGATCCCTATACCTCGACTGGAAGTCATCGATAATATCGGTCGCTCTGTCGAAGTCGGCTATTCAGTCAAGGAAAAAGGGATGGGTGAAACGATCGAGTCAGAGAGGCTGACATTGCATATCGATCCGCAAACGGTCCACCCCTTACCGGCGCCCAGTTACTCGGCCTCCAAAGTGACCGTGGACTATGGCGGTCAAACTGGCTATACCGTCAGGGCCCGTTGGGTCGGTGTAACAACGCGCGACACTGAAACACAGGATGTGACCACCGGCCAGGCCAATGTATTTAATATCCCCAGTGCCTGGATAAGCGAAAACGCCGGAAAAACGGTGTTGATCAATTACTCGATTGTTCGCAAGAACAGCACGCAGCAGCGAATGTTCTCCCACATACTAAGAGTCAACTTATAAACCAAACATAAATTTTATCTGGCAAAGAGAATAAGAAGATGAACAAGGTACTTGTGACCCTTGCATGTATTTTTTTGTTCCAAGGCTGTACAGCATTTCGAGTTCACGAGCCAGATGCTTCCGGTATTAACGGGCCCTCGGACACCGCTACAACTGCCTCTGTTGAACCGCTCCAGGGCCTGGCAATGGCAGATGAACTTCGCCGACGCTATCAGGACACCAGTGCAGACTGTGGTTCGGTCGACAAGCCTGCTTTTTTATGCTCGGGAATAATACTGCGGGGCACGAGCCATTCAGAAAACAAGCCTTACGATGCCTGGGACCCCAGTGACACAGCGATACGGGTAGGCGGGACTTCGTTTTCTTACTTACGCTCGGACTTCAACATGAAACGTCTGGCATACACGTATGACAAGGGCTACATTTTCCTCCCCCCTTTAAACATACCAAACGATAAGTTAAGGATAGAAATTCTGTGTTTTTTCCCCATTGACGGTGAGTCGGACGCTCGCTCCAATAAGGGTTGTGGCGCGCATCGAAATACCCCTTTCATCAGTGAAGCTTGCGGCTTACAAGGCATTCATCTAGCCGGACAGTGGTATGTCCATTTCGTCATGTACCCCAGAGCGGACCAACGTTGCGGCTTTGACGTCAGTCCATCTTCTGCGGCCCCGACAGCCCCAACCTTTTATCAGGCACTATTGACCGGTCCGTTAGTATTTCCTGGCGCCTACGAAAAGCCAAGTGACATGAAGCTGGAAACCTGGCGTGCGGGTATTCCCGGCCAGTTACCCATTGAAGCATTCTTTTATACTCTGGAGACGGGTATTCAATCCGTTCAGCACGATCAGAGACGCTTTCATGAGCTGACAGGAATCGTGTTACCCATTATTCGAATCACCTTACCCGGTACTTTTCAGGGGTAAGCAACATTCGAGTACCGAGAGGCTGATCAGGCCGTCTTCTGATTCACGGGTAGCGTTGAGCCGGATTCCGGCCCAACGTTACACCTGCACCGCTCTGCTAGCCGCTCATCAAAAAGTCAATCTCAACACCCGCGAAAACATCGTGAGGCCAGTAGTGCCCGTTCGCCAGACTGAATAGTTCACCAATACGGTCTTGCCCTGACTCTGCGTGATCCATGCGGCGGGGACGTTGTAATGATAAGCCTGCCCGGTAGACAGGTTCTCTTCTGGTCCCTCAAGCGCCGTCCCGTCAATCGTCCATCTCACTCTGATTTTGTAGCCGGTCTTGATGTCGGCGTGATCCACCGTGATTCTTTTCGCGGCACTGGAATATGTCGGGGTATGCAAGTTCAATTCTTGAGGATCAATGTGCAAGGTCAGGCGCTGGGACTCCAGCGTCTCGCTGCTGGCGTTTTCCTTGACGCTATAACCCACCGTCACGGAAGCACCGATGTTATCGATCACTTCCAGCCTGGGAACCCGCAATCGCCGCGGGCCGGGGTTGGCCCCTACCGGGACCACCGGGCCATCGTGATAGCCGACCCGGCCTTCCCAACGCACCTTGAGTGAGTGGATCGAATCCATGCCTTTGTAATGCGGGACTTCAACCTCCAGGTACTGGTCATAGTAGATATCACTCATGCGCAGGCGATCCCTTGCTGGCGGGTTATAGGCCTTGGGCACCGACGGTTTGAGCAGATCGAGTTTTACCGTGAAACTGCGGGTGGCTGAAGCCGGCAATCCGCTGCCATAAAGTGCCTCGACACGCAGACGATGGAGGCCGGACAACAATCTGTTCACCGGATATTCCCAATTGCCACTGCTCGGCACATCGACAGTCCCCAGCACCGTCGTTGCGTCGAACACTCTGATTCGTTCGTTAGCCTGCGCCTTGCCGAACAAAGTCACATTTGGCCATGGCGTCGTCGTGTTATTCGCAATCTCCTGCCCGTCCCCTCCCTTAACGTTCTCCAGCGTCGGGGCGACAATTGCCCTGACGGTAAACCGTCGCTCAGAAGACTCCAGGCCGCTGCCATAAAGCGCCTTGGCCTTGAGGACATAAAGCTTGTCGGCCAGGCCGTCGAGCGTGACACTCCAGATGCCGGTAGTGGCATCCGCCAGGGCCGGCGCGCTGATGGGTACGGGGTTACCCACATCGAAGAGTTGCACCCGCTCGCGCTTGCTCGCCGTACCGGTGACCGTGACACTTGTCTCTGCGGTATTGCCCCCCGGCGCAATGCTGCCCCTGGAGTCACGGATATCGCTGATGGCCGGTTCATTGAAGGTCAGTCTCAATACCTGCGAGAACATCGAGAGTTCGCTACTGCCCGTTCGCCTGACCGAGTAATTCACCAAGGTCGTCTTGTCCTGGCTCTGCCCGATCCACTCGGCGGGAACGTCGTAGTGATAGGGTTGCCCGGTGTACACATCCTCTTCCGGGCCCTCAAGCGCCACACCGTCGATCGTCCATCTCACCCTGATTTTGTAGCCGGTTCGGATATCGGCGTGATCCACGGTGATTCTTCTCGCGCTACGCGAATATGTAGGGGCCGGCAGATCCAGGGCTTGCGGGTCAATGTGCAAGGTCAGGCGTTGCGACTCAAGCGTCTGGGCATCGTCGTTTTCCTTGACGCTATAACCCACCGTCACAGAGCCGCCAATATTGTCGATCACTTCCAGCCGGGGAATCCGCAGCCGTCTGGGTCCCGGATTGGGACCTACTACGACAATATCGCCGTCGTGATAGCCCACCCGACCTTCCCAACGGACCTTGAGCGAATGAATGGAGTCCATGCCCTTGTAGTGCGGGACTTCAACGTCCAGATACTGGTCGGCGTAGATGTCACTCATCCGGATCCGATCGTTGGCCGGCGGGTTATAGGCTTTGGGGATCAAGGGTTCGATCAGGTTGAGCCGTACCGTGAAACGACGGGTGACGGACGGTGGAAGCCCACTGCCATAAAGCGCTTCGACATACAGACTATGAGGTCCTGACAACAATCTATTCACCGGATATTGCCAATGACCACTCTCCGGCACATCGACGGTACCCAATGACGTGCCGTCATCGAATATTTCGACTTGCTCGTTGCCCTGAGCCCGGCCGGACAGGATCACGTTGGGCCATTGCGTTATCGTGTTGTCCTCGATTTCCTCCCTGTCTCCATCCTTCACGCTCTCCAGAGTCGGTGCGGTAATCGCGCCGATGGTCAATGGCCGCACCCGGGAATAACGCAGCGGCTCCGAGCCG
>NZ_JABWQV010000084.1 GCF_014268615.1 Pseudomonas tehranensis
CGCAGCCTCGCTCCGCTCGACAGCTCCTACCGCGCAGCCCAGCGGGAGCAGCTCCCTCGCCACAAGTGCTCGCTTCTCCAGTAGTACCAACGCACCCCGCCCACCGCTTCGAAAGTAGCATTCGAGCCCCGGGCGTCCTGTGCATTAATGACTTTGCCGGAATGGCCCGGTACAAGAAGAGGAAAGACCCATGTGGACTAAACCCGCGTACACCGACCTGCGTATAGGCTTTGAAGTGACGATGTACTTCGCCAACCGATGAGCGCTGGCCCGGTCTGAGAGGTTCAGGCCGGGCTACCCATTTGGTCTGATTGCAATCACGGTGGGATGCTTTAGGCTCAGGGTATTCCCGAAACAATAAGAACAGGCTTACCGATGAGCCAGAGTCTCAGTCCGCTGCGCAAGTTCGTTTCACCTGAAATCATGTTTGGCGCCGGCTGCCGGCACAATGTCGGCAATTACGCCAAGACGTTCGGCGCACGCAAGGTGCTGATCGTCACCGATACCGGCGTGATCGCTGCAGGATGGGTCGCCGACGTCGAGGCCAGCCTCCAGGCCCAGGCCATCGATTACTGCATCTACAGTGCCGTTTCACCCAATCCTCGTGTCGAAGAAGTCATGCTCGGAGCCGAGCTGTACCGGGAAAACCACTGCGATGTGATCGTCGCGGTCGGTGGCGGCAGCCCGATGGATTGCGGTAAAGGCATCGGCATCGTCGTGGCCCATGGTCGCAATATCCTGGAATTCGAAGGCGTGGACACCTTGCAGGTGCCCAGTCCACCGCTGATCCTCATTCCCACCACCGCCGGCACCTCGGCGGACGTGTCGCAGTTCGTGATCATTTCCAACCAGCAAGAGCGCATGAAGTTTTCCATCGTCAGCAAGGCGGCGGTGCCGGACGTGTCGCTGATCGACCCGGAAACGACCCTGAGCATGGACCCGTTCCTGTCCGCCTGCACCGGCATCGATGCGCTGGTGCATGCCATCGAGGCGTTTGTTTCCACTGGCCACGGCCCACTCACCGACCCCCATGCGCTGGAGGCGATGCGCCTGATCAACGGCAACCTGGTGCAGATGATCGCCAACCCGGCGGATGTCGCCCTGCGGGAAAAGATCATGCTGGGCAGCATGCAGGCCGGCCTGGCGTTCTCCAATGCGATTCTCGGCGCGGTGCACGCGATGTCCCACAGCCTGGGTGGTTTCCTGGATTTGCCCCATGGTTTGTGCAACGCGGTGCTGGTGGAGCATGTGGTGGCGTTCAACTACAACTCGGCGCCCGACCGTTTCAAGGTGATTGCCCAGACGCTGGGCATTGATTGCCGTGGCCTCAATCACCGGCAGATCCGTACTCGGCTGGTGGAACACCTGATTGCCCTCAAACGCACCATCGGCTTTCACGAAACCCTGGGGCTGCACGGGGTGAGTACCTCGGATATTCCGTTCCTGTCGCAACATGCGATGCATGACCCGTGCATTCTCACCAACCCTCGGGAGTCGAGCCAGCGGGATGTCGAGGTCGTCTATGGCGAAGCCCTCTGACGAACAGCAAAAAGCCCTGGCCGGGCTGCTGGGACTGGGCAATCACTCTACGCGCAAGAGCCACTACCCGGAACTGGCCGCGCGCCTCGATGAGCTGGAACAGGCCCGGCAACACTTGCAACAGCTCAATGACCAGTTGGAGCAGCGGGTAGCCGAACGCACCGACGCGCTGCTGGAGGCCAACCATAACCTGCAGCAACAGATCGCCCAACGTGAGCTGATCGAGCAACAACTGCGCGACGCCCGGGACGCTGCGCAGGCGGCCAATCGCAGCAAGGACAAATACCTGGCTGCCGCCAGCCATGACCTGCTGCAACCGCTCAACGCCGCACGCCTGTTGATCGCCACATTACGCGAGCGCACGCTGCCCACCTCCGAGCAGGTGCTGGTGGAGCGCACCCATCAGGCGCTCGAAGGTGCGGAGGACTTGCTCACCGACCTGCTGGACATTTCCCGGCTGGACCAGGCTGCGGTCAAGCCGGACCTGGCACCCTATCGGCTGGGTGAGCTGCTCGCACCGCTGGCTTCGGAATTTCAATCGGTGGCTGGCGCTGCCGGGTTGGAGCTACGGGTACGCTTCGGCGACGAAGCGGTGATGACCGACCTGCGGCTGATGACCCGGATCCTGCGCAACCTGCTCAGCAATGCCTGTCGTTACACCGCCCAGGGCGGCATCCTGTTGGCCGCGCGGCGTCGGGGCGAGCGCTTGAGCCTGGAGGTCTGGGACACCGGGCGCGGCATTGCCGCCGACTGCCTGGAGTCGATCTTCCTGGAGTTCAACCAGTTGGATGTGGGCCGCGCGGCGGACCGCAAGGGCGTCGGCCTGGGGCTGGCGATTGTCGAGCGTATCGCCCATATCCTCGGTTATCGGGTCCAGGTGCGTTCCCGACCGGGGCGCGGATCGGTATTCAGTATTGAGGTGCCATTGTCGATTGAAAGACCGCCTCCCATGCCCCGGATACCCGTACAGGCGGTCGCCGGAAATCCGTTGCCTGGGCGCCGGCTTTTGGTGATCGACAATGAGCTGAGCATTTTGCAAAGCATGGCCGCGCTGCTGAGCCAGTGGGGGTGCGAGGTGCTGGTCGCCACGGACGAGGCGGGTGCCTTTGACGTGCTGCAAGGCCGCGCGCCGGAGCTGATCCTGGCGGATTTCCACCTGGATCATGGCGTGGTCGGGTGCGAAGTGGTCAAACACCTGCGCGAACATTTCCAGCAAACGATACCGGCGGTGATCATCACCGCCGATCGCAGCGACCAGTGCCGCCGCGCCTTGCGCAAACTCAATGCGCCACTGCTCAACAAACCGGTCAAGCCCGGCAAGTTGCGGGCGGTGTTGAGTCAGTTGCTCGGGTAGCGAATGCAGAGATTCAGGTCAACTCATCGGCATTCACCACAAGTCCCCTGTGGGAGCGGGCTTGCTCGCGAAGGCGGCACATCCAATGTGGATGCAGGCTGATCCAGCGCCATCGCGAGCAAGCCCGCTCCCACATTTTTCAGCCAGTGCGCTATCAAAAAGCCTTCATTTGGTCGGTGTTTATGCCTTGAGTGAAAAAAGGGGCTTCGGTCTGTTTAGTTCATTCTGTAAACTCCCCCCGCTGCGACAATCGGGCACGGCCACGTCAGGCCCGATTACAAGCGTTTTGCAGTGTCCCTCACCCAGCTGAAGCCAAGACCTACAAGAAGTCAGCGCCGGAGAGACATAAACAAGAGGCCGATGTTTCTCGGCCCCTGTAGGTCCTTCCTCCAGTCCCGTCTCGACCCCCTTGATGCCGTATGCAGGCCATGGCGTGGTCTATCATTGCAGGGCTGGTGGGCGGAATGGCGTTCTACCCTAGGGATACACACATGTTGAAGAAAACACACACGGCGCTGCTGGGCCTGGCGATGGCGATGGGTCTTGCGACCACGCACGCCGCCGAGGCAAAAAAAGTGGATGTCCTGCTCATTGGCGGGGGCATCATGAGCTCGACACTCGGCGTCTGGCTCAATGAGCTGGAACCGGATTGGACCATGGAAATGGTCGAGCGCCTGGACGGTGTTGCCGAAGAAAGCTCCAACGGCTGGAACAATGCCGGTACCGGCCACTCCGCGCTGGCCGAGCTGAACTACACGCCCGAAGACAAGAATGGCAACGTCGAAATCGTCAAGGCCATCGAGATCAACGAAGCCTTCCAGGTGTCCCGTCAGTTCTGGGCCTGGCAGGTCAAGAACGGCGTGCTGAAGAACCCGCGCTCGTTCATCAACTCCACGCCGCACATGAGCTTTGTCTGGGGCGAGGACAACATCGCGTTCCTGAAGAAGCGCTATGAAGCCCTTCAGGCCAGCCCGTTGTTCGCTGGCATGCAGTACTCCGAAGATCGCGAGCAAATCAGCAAGTGGGTTCCGTTGATGATGCAAGGGCGTGACCCAGCCCAGAAAGTCGCGGCCACCTGGAGTCCCTTGGGCACCGACGTGAATTTCGGCGAAATCACCCGTCAGTTCGCAGCTCACCTGCAAACCAAGCCGAACTTCTCCCTCAAGCTGTCCAGCGAAGTGCAGGACATTACCCGCAACGAAGACGGCAGCTGGCGCGTGTCGTACAAGAACCTGAAGGACGGTAGCGAAACCGAGACCGACGCCAAGTTCGTGTTCATCGGCGCTGGCGGCGGTGCCTTGCACCTGCTGCAGGAAGCCGACATCCCGGAAGCCCGTGAATACGCCGGCTTCCCGGTAGGCGGCTCGTTCCTGGTGACCGAGAACCCGACCATCGCCCAAATGCACCTGGCCAAGGCCTACGGCAAGGCTTCGGTTGGCGCACCGCCGATGTCGGTTCCGCACCTGGACACCCGCATGCTCGACGGCAAGCGTGTGATTCTGTTTGGCCCATTTGCCACCTTCTCCACCAAGTTCCTGAAGAACGGTTCGTATTTCGACCTGCTGACCAGCACTACCACCCACAACGTGTGGCCGATGACCAAGGTCGGTATCGAACAGTACCCGCTGGTTGAATACCTGGCTGGCCAGTTGATGCAGTCGGACGAAGATCGCTTCAACGCCCTGAAGGAATACTTTCCGGACGCCAAACAGCAAGACTGGCGCCTGTGGCAGGCCGGCCAGCGCGTGCAGATCATCAAGCGTGACGAAGAGAAGGGCGGCGTCCTGAAACTGGGCACCGAAGTGGTCGCCTCCCAGGACGGCAGCATCGCCGCTCTGCTGGGTGCTTCGCCAGGTGCCTCAACCGCTGCGCCGATCATGCTGACCGTGCTTGAGAAGGTCTTCAAGGACAAGGTCGCTTCCCCGGCCTGGCAGGAAAAGCTGCATCAGATCGTGCCAAGCTACGGCACCAAACTCAACGAAAGCCCTGAGCGTGTGGCTCAGGAGTGGGCTTACACCAGCGAAGTCCTGCAGTTGGACACGCCGCCGACGATCGGCCAGCAGGGCACCGCTCCTGCACCGACCGAGCCGGCCGCTGCCCCGCAAAGCAACCCGGCGGCCGACATGGCGCTGTAAACCGGACGCAGTCTGGTGAATAAAAAACGCCGCTCACCGAGCGGCGTTTTTTTTCGTCTATGATTTTTCGATCCCCGAAGAGGATCAAACCATGACTCGCCTGACCGCCAAGGACTTTGCCCCCGAACTGCTCGAACTCTATGACTTTTACGCCCACGGTCAGATATCCCGACGGATCTTCCTGGAGCGGGCCAGCCAGTTTGCGGTGGGCGGGCTGACAGCCGGCGCACTGCTGGCGTCGTTGAGCCCCAACTATGCCCAGGCCATGCAGGTGAACTTCACCGACCCGGACATCGTGGCGCAGTACATCACTTATCCCTCACCCAACGGTCACGGTCAGGTGCGCGGCTATCTGGTTCGACCAGCCAAGACCAGCGGCCCGCTGCCCGGTGTGGTGGTTGCCCATGAGAACCGTGGCTTGAACCCCTACATCGAAGACGTCGCCCGACGCGTGGCCAAGGCCGGTTTCGTGGCGCTGGCGCCGGATGGCCTGACCTCGATGGGCGGGTATCCGGGTAACGATGACAAGGGGCGCGAGCTGCAGGCGCAGGTTGATCCCGAGAAGCTGATGAACGATTTTTTCGCGGCCGTTGAGTTTCTGATGAAACATGAGGCCATCGGCGGCAAGAAAGTCGGCATCACCGGTTTCTGCTATGGCGGCGGGGTGGCCAATGCCGCTGCCGTGGCGTATCCCGAGCTCGGCGCGGCGGTGCCATTTTATGGGCGTGGACCCAAGCCTGAGGACGTGCCGCGAATCAAGGCACCGCTGCTGATCCACTACGCCGAACTCGACACCCGCATCAATGAAGGCTGGCCGGCTTACGAAGCAGCGCTCAAGGCCGGGAAGAAGACGTACCAGGCCTATATCTATCCGGGCGTCAACCATGGCTTCCACAACGATTCGACCCCGCGCTATGACGAAGCGGCTGCCGAGCTGGCGTGGGGGCGCACACTTGAGTGGTTCAATCAGTACCTGGGGTGAGCGCACCTGAGCACCGCCGGTCACCCCATCAGATCCAGACCATGTTGCATCAGCACCAGTAAACAAGGAATCGTTTCCCCGGTGGCATTGCCGACGGCTGCGATCTTTCCAGATCAAGATCCAAAAGATCGCAGCCTGCGGCAGCTCCTACCCAAGCCTTCGCGGCTTTTGATCAGAACGGAACCGCTACCACCAGTTGGCTGTAGACATTGGTGCCATTGCCATTCACTTGATTACCACCGTTGCTCGCGTCCTTTTCCGGCTTGTACAGGCCCACCAATGGCGTGACGATCAGGTGTTCGTTCACGGCCCATTCCACATACAGGTCCAGCTCTCGACCGTCGAGGTTGAGCGTGTCGCGGGTGTGCAGGGTCTTGTAGTCGAAGAACAGCGCGCCGAGGGTCAGTGCCTCCGTTGGCTTGAGCTTGAGCCCCAGGTGCTGGACGGCGGTGTTGCTGTTGAACGGCCCGGAATAGTTGCCGCTGACTTCGCCCTGGAACCAGGTGCCATAGCCTCGACTCGTGCCGTTGAACATCGAGTCCCAGTCTTTGGAGTATCGGCTGTAGCGATAGGTCAGGTCCGGGGTCCAGGGCAGCTCTGCGAAGGTGTAGCCGGCTTCGGTGTACCAGGCTTTCTCCGCACCGGCGTCCTTGTCCTGCCAGGCGTATTCGAAGGCAAAGTGGGCGTTTTCGATGCCGGCGTTCCCCGCGCCCCGCAGGCTGTAGATGTCCATGCCTTCGCGCTGCTTCTGGAATTCGCTGGCATAGCGATCATCGACGTCGAGGCCATGGATGTAGGTCAGCCCCAGGGTGCCCGGTGCGGCGCTGTACTCCAGGGTGCCGGCGGCCAGTTCGGTATTGGCCTGGGCGCGGTTGTCGGATTTGATCCACATCAGGCTGCCGTGTACGCCGTCCTGGCCGCCCAGGCGCAGCACGGCGGTCTTGTCGAAGGCATGACGGGCGGCCAGGTAATAGGCGCCGCCGCGGTTGAACTCACCGTCGGCCACGCCCTTGCCCAGGTTAAGACCGTCGTCGTTGATAATGAAACCGTCGCCGAGGGTGATGACCTGACGACCGTAGGACAGGTCGACGCCGTCCTTGCCCAGCACCGGGAACAGATCCCCTGAACGCCAGCCGGCAAATGCTTCATCGAACTTGGTGGTGCGCTCCGATCCGTCGCTCAGGCCCGCGGCATCGCCGTCGCCCCAGGTGCCGGAGCTGACCAGATTGGCCGTCCCGTAGACGCTGCCCATGGCGCCGAGTGTCTGGTCGATACTCAGGCCATACTTGATAAAACCCTCGCGCCAACTTGAGCCGCCGCGGGTGCCGTCATAGTTCTTGCGGCTATTGAACATCCCGTAGACCGCGAGGAAATTGCCGGTAACCGTGGTGTCGTCGTCGGCGTAAAGCTCATAGGCCTGGGCCGACGAATCAGCCACCAGCAGGACGATTCCAAGGCCGATGGCTGTGCGCAGCAAAGGTGTATTGCGGGTGTGCTCCATGGTGGTTTCCCCAGTGTGATAGGACAGCAGAGCGCGCATTAAGGGGAGGCGCTGGCAGGGAAGTCTTTCACCTGCCTGCCAGGCAATTGATCCAGCCCGCCAAGATGCGAACGCTGGCAGGCAGCAACAAAACCGGCGGCAGACACGGGCAAGACGCTCAGGGTGAGGGCGGCGCACAGTGATCCTGCACACGACGCCGTTTCAATCAGGGACTGGCTGGGGGGGGCTTGAACGCCGGCTCCTGGACGGCTGTGGCATCCATACTAAAAATCCGCTTTCGAGGATCTTCACGATGTCGATCAATGACAGGCTCACCGAGCACTTGAACCGGGGTACGGTGGGTTTCCCCACCGCGTTGGCCAGCACCATTGGCCTGATCATGGCAAGCCCTGTGATTCTCACCGCGACCATGGGCTTTGGTATTGGCGGCAGCGCCTTTGCCGTGGCGATGCTGATCGCCGTGGTCATGATGCTGGCCCAGGCGACCACCTTCGCCGAGGCCGCCTCGATCCTGCCCACCACCGGCTCCGTCTACGACTACATCAACTGTGGCATGGGACGTTTTTTTGCAATCACCGGTACGCTGTCGGCCTACCTGATTGTCCATGTGTTCGCCGGGACTGCAGAAACGATCCTGGCCGGGGTCATGGCCCTGGTGAATTTCGAGCACCTCAACACCCTCGCCGAGTCGGCGGGTGGTTCCTGGCTGTTGGGCGTGGGGTTCGTCGTGGTCTTTGGCGTGCTGAACGCGTTCGGTGTCAGCGCCTTCGGCCGGGCCGAGATCATCCTCACGTTCGGCATGTGGACGACCCTGATGGTGTTCGGCGTACTGGGCCTGATCGCCGCTCCGGCGGTGGAGCTGGAGGGGTGGTTTGGCGCCTCCGTGGTCGGCACCGATCTGGTCACGGTGCTGTCGCTGGTGGGCATGGCCATGTTCATGTTTGTCGGTTGCGAATTCGTCACGCCCCTGGCGCCGGACCTGCGGCGCTCGGCCACGACCATGCCGCGGGCCATGATGCTGGGGTTGTTCGGCGTTGCTACGTGCATGTTCATTTATGGCGCTGCGATGAAGCGCCAGGTCGAAAACGTGCTGCTCGATGCCACCAGCGGCGTGCACCTGCTGGACACGCCCATGGCGATTCCGCGATTCGCCGAGCAGGTCATGGGCGATATCGGCCCGATGTGGTTGGGGATCGGCTTCCTGTTTGCCGGGGCGGCGACTATCAATACCCTGATGGCCGGTGTGCCGCGGATTCTGTATGGCATGGCGGTGGATGGCGCGCTGCCGCGGTTCTTCACCTACCTGCACCCGCGTTTCAAGACCCCGGTGCTGTGCATCCTTGTGGCGATGCTGATTCCGTGCCTGCACGCGTTGTGGCTGGGTGGCAACACCGACAACATCATGCACCTGGTGCTGGCCGCCGTATGTGCCTGGAGTTTTGCCTACCTGTTGGTGACCGTGTCGGTAATAAGCCTGCGGATCCGTCGTCCGGATCTGCCACGGGCGTATCGCTCACCGTTTTTCCCGCTGCCTCAGATCCTGTCCAGTGTCGGCATCGTCATCGGCATGTGGTTCATCACTCCGCCAGGCATGAATCCGGCCGACATTTACGTTCCATTCGCGGTAATGCTCGGTGGCACTGCGGCCTACGCCTTGTTCTGGACCCTGGTGGTGCAGAAGGTCAATCCATTCAAGCCGGCGTCGGTGGAAGACGTGCTGGCCAAGGAGTTTTCCCATGAACCAGGGCAACCTGTCAGCGAGTTTGACGAACGTGCTGCGAAGACTGTCTGAGCTGTTCAGCGCCCACCGCGCCCCGGTCGGTTATCGCCCCGGGGTGACGCTGGAACACTTGCGACGCAACCTCGGGTTGGCGCGATTCGAGATGTCCGACCCGGTGACGGCGATAGCCGTCACTGATGAGGGGCGCTTGCAGGTGGAGATCGTCGAACGCACCGAGTCGCAGTTGTTGATGCACCTGGTGATGACCGAGTTCGTGCTGCGCGTGCCTGCGTCGAGAGAGGGCACTGCACGCCTGGAACTGCACCATGGCGGGGCCGTGCGACGCCAGGGTATTCGTTGTCGGCTCAAGGAAGGGGACAATCAGCTATCGGCTCGGTTGAAGGCTGCGATAGAGGGCGATCAGGCGCTGTACCAAGCCCTCATGCCATTGGACTTCAAACGCCTGCGCATTGATCTGCAAGACCGCCAGTGGTGGGTGCGGCTGGAGCATATGGGCGGCAGTGAGGTGGTGAATCGGATGCCGGCCTTTCGTCGCTACATTGCTTTGAGCCGCGAGCAACGGGTTGCCTTGTGGGCGGTCTTGAGCGGCTTGCAAAGGGTACTGGGAACACTCTGATTTTTTGGCTTTGCCCTGGCATCAATTGTGCTACTGCTCTGGCGATCAGGTACTTGTTGCGTGCAAATAGATAACATGTTAACTATTGCCGTACAAAAACAATAAGCCACTGCGGAGAGCGCCATGAGCATGCATCAGATTGGGCAAGACGGGCTGGAGACCTGGAACCGGGATCTGCGCGCCACTTGCGGCCATTTCGAGACGGAACTGGCCTTTAATCGCGCGCTGTTTATCGGTCAGGTGTCGAATTACTTCCGTGGCGGTCTTTCCCTCGCCAACTTGCGTACCAACGCTGGTTGTATCAAGCGTCACTCGCCCAATCCCGACCATGATGACGATCAGGATTGCTTGCTGGTCAGTCAGCGCAGTGGATACTCGCGCATTACTCAGAACGGCCTGAGCATCCAGCTGGCGCCCGGCGAACTGCTGTTGATGGACTCGGTGGGTTCCCTCGAGATCAGCCCGTTCGGCCTGATTGAACACGCCGTGCTGTCCCTGTCCCGTCAGGATGTGTCCAGGAAACTGGGCGGGGAAACCAGGACCTTCGGCAAGATCTCCTCGCGCAAGGCTTGTGGGCGCATGTTGCACGTATTGATGGATCAGCTGTGCAAGGACACTCCGGACGGCGAGGGCGCCGCAGGGGAAGGTGAAGCCTTGCAGAATGCGTTTGTTTCGCTGCTGAGTTCGGCCCTGGAACAGGGCACCGGTTCGGATGATGACGGCGTTGCGTTGCAAGGTAGTCACTTGCGCAGTTATGTGCAGAAAGTCATCGACGAGTCCCTGAGCCAGCCCGGCTTGAGCCCGGTGGGCCTGGCCAACCGTCTGAACATTTCGGTGCGACACCTGTACCGTTTATTCGAAGAACAGGATGACAGCGTCTGCCGTTACATCCAGCGGGCGCGACTCAAGCGTAGCGCCGATGACCTGACCAACCCGTTCCTGCGGGACGAATCCATTACTTCGATCGCCTACAAATGGGGCTTCACCGATTCGGCCCATTTCAGTCGTTCGTTCAAGAAACAGTTCGAGCTATCGCCCAAGGAATTTCGTGCCAGCCGTTTGCAGGTGGGGCAGGGAGTGGCTTGAGTGGATATATCCAATAGCTTTGCAGTCTGAACCATCGCCTTCGCGAGCAAGCCCGCTCCCACAAAGGGATGTGTGATGAACATGATTTTTGTGGATGACATTGGAAAGTGTGGGAGCGGGCTTGTCCGCGAAGGCGGCGGTACATTCACCAGCATCGTCAGCGAGGCACCGCTCCCGTAGGTTCACACCTCCGGCAAAGTCGAACCCCCATCGACCACCAAAGTTTGCCCGGTCACATAACTGGCCAGGCTCGACGCCAGGAAGAGCATGGCGCCGGCGATGTCGCTCGGTTGGCCCAATCGACCCAGCGGCACCCGGCGGGCAATGTCCTGATTGACCTCATCGTCGCCCAAGTTGGCCATGGCCGGCGTTGCGATCATGCCCGGCTCGACGCCATTGACGCGGACATTCTCACCCGCCAGTTCCAGTGCCGCATTGCGAATGAAACCGTTGACCCCGGCCTTGGACGCCGCATAGTGGCTGAGCCCCGGATAAGCCACCCGCGGGCCGGTGACCGAGGAGGTCACCAGCACGCAGCCCTGGCCTTGACGACGGAACATCGGCAATGCCCCCTGAGTCAGCCAGAATAGCGCCGAGAGGTTGACTGCCAGCGTGCGTTCAAGCATCGGTGGCGTGATCCTGGCGAAGGGTGTCAGGGGAAAGTACCCGGCGTTGTGCACCAGAACATCCAGCCTTCCCAGGCGCTGCTCCAGATCAGCCATCAGCGTGCTGATCGCCGTTGCCTCGGCCAGGTCCACGCCCACGGCCTGTACCTGACAACCTGCTGCGGTCAGTTCGCTCGCCACGGCCTCGGCCTGTGCCAGGTCCAGGTCAGCGATCACCACACGCCCGCCACGCCGGGCGAAGGCTTCGACGATGGCCCGGCCTATACCCTGGGCACCGCCCGTGACCAGCACTGTTTTGCCGGTGAAATCCAGATCATCAGGCATCCATGGCCTCCATCCGGCTGAAGGCCAGGGTCGGTACGTCTATGATGCTGGAGCCGCCGTCGACCACCAGTGTTGCGCCAGTGATGATCGAGGCTTGATTCGAGGCCAGGAAGCGACAGACATGGGCAATCTCCTGCGCGCTGGCGGGCCTGCGCAATGGCACGTCGGCGCAGACCCGGTCATAGGCCTGCTGCAGCGTTTCGCCGTGAAACTGCATCAGAACCTGCATTTCCTCATCAGCCATCGGCGTACGCACCCAGCCCGGGCAGACGGCGTTGACCCGCACCCCGCGCGGGCCGTAATCGCGCGCCAGGGAGCGGTTCAGCCCAAGCAGCGCGTGCTTGGCGGTGGTATAGCCGCAGACTTGCGGGCCCGCCGCCAACGACGCGATGGAGGCGATCAGCACAATGTTGCCAGCGCTTTGCTGCAGCAGCGGCAGGCATGCCCGGGCGCTATAGAAGGCGCTGTCGAGATTGCTGCGCATGGCCGCTTCCCAGGTCTGCGGGCTGGTCTGGGTGGCGCTGCCCAGGCCCATGCCGCCAGCGCAGGCCAGCAGCACATCGAGTCGGCCATAGCGCTCGCGGATCTGTGCGACGAAGCCGTCCCAGGTCGTCGGGCATGCGGCATCGCCCACCAGCACCAGGCCGCCGATCTCCTCGGCCAGTTGCGCCAGCGGTTCGCGGCGCCGGCCGATCAGCACCAGGTTGGCGCCCTCGGCGGCATACAGCCGCGCGCAGGCGGCACCGATGCCAGTGCCCGCCCCCGTGATCACGATGGTGCGTAACTCAGGCATCGGGATACTCCGTCCGATTGAGAACCTGGCAGTAGGAGCTGACCGGGAAATTGGAAAATTCATCGAAAGACGCGCCGGCATAACCGAAAATCTTGCCGTCGCTGCGGTGCTGCTGCATGTCGATCAGCACCAGGCCCAGGGTCGGGATGATCTTTTCCCGCCAGACGAACAGGTACAACTGATCGGCGATCTTGTAGGTGTCACACCGGTCGGTATCGCACAGGCCCTGTTCCACACCCTTGAGGCATTGCCAGGAATAGAACCGGTCGTTGAGATAGATGTGTTCGTAGACTTCGCTGGGGCTGTAGCGATAGAGGTTGCGCAGGCCCACCAGTTCGGTGGTCGGTACATGTGGGCACAGGCCCTGCTGCCAGGGGCGGTCGAGACTGCCGTGAAGGAACTCCACGTTGACGCTCGTCAGCGGCTGGCCGGCCAGTGCGCGGCGGTAAAGACCTTCGCGCGTTTGTTCCTGCCCGGGCATGCTGCCGATCACTGCGGTGAACGCGGCGTTAGCGGTATCAAGTACCAGACTGATCGACCAGGTTTGAGTGCCTTCGTGCTTGACGAAGTCCACCAGGTACAGGCCTGGCCGCACCGAAGTGGCCCGATACGGTGCGGTGCCGCTGGAATGGCCGTCGGCAGCGCTCCATGACAGCGTTTGCTGTTCGAAGCGGTGCTCAATCTGCCAGCCATTGGCGAAATTCAGCGTGAAGGTCTTACCGTTCAGGTCGGCCAGGTTCGGCAGGATGAACGCTTCAGGGGCAAAGCCGTCGGCCAGGGCGCCGACGGTGATCCAGTCTGTAGGTGTGGTCATTGCAAGGCTCCGGTTGGATGAGATAGCCACCCGGATCATGGCGTCTTGTGCGGGGCTGGCCCATCAACCGAATGGTTGAACCGGCATAGACAATAACTTAGAGGAACAGGCTGCTGACCAGCTCGGTCCGGTTGCTCACGCCGGTCTTGCGAAACAGGTTGATCAGGTGCGTCTTGACCGTGGGCAGGCCGACGTCCAGCTCTCTGGCCAATTGTTTGTTACTGGCACCCTGGCGCAGCAGCAACGCTATCTGGCGTTCCTTGGGGGTCAGGCTATTGAGCGAGTGGTCCTGCGGCGGCAGGTTGGCGACGGCCAGTTGCAGCAGCGCTTGCAGCGCTGAGAGCTGCGTCAGTTGCTGGCTGGTGAAGACCCCTTGCTCGGCGGTGCGCAACAAGGAGATGGCCGCTTGAGGCCGACTGCCCCGATGGGCGAAGACCTCCACCACATCCACCACGTCGTAGCGCTGCAAAAAATGGCGGTAGCGATGGCTGTCACGGATTGGCTGGCGGGCCATGGCCAGGCCAAGAGGCACCACGGCCAGGTCGCTGGAAACGTAGTTGCGCGGTTGCAAAGGGTCGAACTGGCGATAGTTGTCCAGATAATCGCGATGCATCTCGCCGCTCATGCCATGCAGGCTGAAGTCATGGGCTTGCAACTGTCGGTCGACGCAATAGAAGGCCGCCCGACTGGCGGGAACGAGCTGGGTGAACGCATGCAGGCAGTGGCCGGCGATGTCCTGGGAGGGGATGACGTGCATGGTCGCAACCTTCGCCAAGAGGGCTGCCGGTGAATCCGGCAGCCGGGTTCGATCAGACTACCGCGAAGTAGTGTTTGACAAAACTTTCGCTGACCACTTCCCACAATACCGGCGTGCCTTTGGTCACGAACCAGCTGTCGCCGGCCTTGTAACGGGTGCTCTGGCCGCTGGCTTCGTCGGTCAGCACCACTTCGCCAGTGACCACGGTAGCCTGTTCGGCGAACGGATAAACCATGCGGAACTTGCCCTTGGTCGTGCCGAAGTAGGCGCTGCTGATCGCATCGGTGGGGGCGCCGAAGGTCATTTTGCCGAAGGCTTTGACTTCGCCTTCCAGGATCTCGGAACCGAGGTCGGCGACGGTGCCCCAGGCGTCCAGTTCGGACAGCTGGATGTCTTTTTTGAGGTTGATAAGGGACATGGCAGTGACTCCTGATAAGTGAAAAAACAGCGGGTATGTATGTGTAGTACCGGTCAGTGAAGGTGCTGAATCTGTGGGAGCGGGCTTGCTCGCGAAAGCGGTGGGTCAGGCAGCATTGATGTCGACTGTTACACCGTCTTCGCGAGCAAGCCCGCTCCCACAGGGGGGCGCTTAACTGACTGGCATCATGGCCATCAACGACGGCCATTCCAGTAACCCGACAACTGATGCCAGGACTTGCCGGCGGTCAGCAGCAGTGGGCGGATGGCGTCCTTGCCGATGATGGTCGGCCGTTTGACGGAGCTGACCAGATCGTAGCGCGCCGAGCCTTCGCTCATGCCTTCGGCCAGCACCTTGCAGATGATGTGGCTGGGGGTGACGCCAAAGCCGGAATAGCCTTGGACGAAAAACGCATTGCTGCGGCCGGGCAGGGTGCCGATCTGCGGGAACAGGTTCGGGCTGCACGCCATTGGGCCGCCCCAGGCCAGGTCGATCTTCACGTCCTTGAGGTACGGGAAAACCTTCAGCATCAGGCGCCGGTTCCAGGCCTTGAGGTCCTGGGGGATGTGTTCTATCAACGGCGTCGCCGCACCGAACAGCAGGCGGTTTTCATGGGTGACGCGGTAGTAGTCGATCACCGGGCGAATATCGCTGTACGCGCCGCGAATCGGGCTGATGCGCTGGATCAGTTCCTCCGACAATGGCTCGGTCATCATCTGGAAGGCATAGGTATTGATGGTCGAGCGATGCAGCTCCGGCTCCAGTTTGTTGAGGAAGCTGTCGCAGGCCCACAGCAGCTTGCTGGCCTTGACTGATCCACGCCCGGTGCGCACGGTAATGCGCTCGCCATAGCTGACTTCCAGGGCCGGACTGTTCTCGAAAATCCGCACGCCGTGGCCGACCAGTGCCTTGGCTTCCCCCAGCAGCAGGTTCAGTGAATGCACGTGCCCGCCGCCCATGTGCAGCAATGCACTGCTGTAGGCCTTGGACCCGATGATCTGCTGCACGTCGCAGCCGCCGAGAAAGCGGATCTCATGCTTGCTGTTGATCGACTTGAAGTCTTTTTCCCAGGCCCGCAGGGTTTTTTCCTGGCGAGCGTTGAAGCCCATGTAGCCGTAGCCATGACAGAAATCGGCATCGATGTCGTACTTGGCGATGCGATCCTTGATGATGTCCGCGCCCAGATCGCTGATCTCGAAGACCTGCCGCAGCCCGTCTTCTCCCACGTCCTTCTTGATTTTTTCCAGGTCATGGCCGATGCCGGCCATGATCTGCCCGCCATTGCGTCCGGTGCCGCCGAACCCCAGGTAACGCGCCTCCAGCACCACGGTATTGGTAATGCCTTTTTCAGCGAGTTCCAGCGCGGTATTGATGCCGGAGAAACCGCCGCCAATCACCACGACGTCGGCTTCCACGTCCTGTTCCAGGGTTGGGAAACTGAGGTTGTATTTCTTGGTGGCGGTGTAATAGGTGGGCGTTTCGATATTGATCATGACGCAACCTGACAAAGTGAAAAGAACGCCGTGACAAGCGCCTTCGCAAGACACTGCACGCGATGGCCCTATTAAGAGCCCTGGTGCAGGCGCCCGTCTTGATCATCCGTGCCGGCGGATTTGATCGAGCGCGCCATGGCAGTGAAGGTCGCGCCGTGGAAAGTACAATCTTGGGTCTGGAAGGTGCATTTTTCAGTTGCCTCGGATTACCCATACTGAACGGGCCTTAATCACTGATTCCGCCATTTCTGCACCACCAGGTTGCCGGGCAAAGGCGGGATCGGCAGATGCCAATAATAAAAGAGCCCGTCCATGAAAAAGCCAAATCCGTTGCTCGAAGACCTCAAGCCTATCCTGCCGGTCATTGCCGCCAATGCCTTCCAGGCAGAGAAGGACCGTAGCGTTCCTGCCGAAAATATAGCCTTGCTCAAAGGTATCGGCATGCACCGGGCTTTCCAGCCGAAACAATACGGCGGCATGGAAATGTCGCTACCGCAGTTCGCCGACTGCATCGCGTTGCTGGCTGGCTCCTGCGCCAGTACCGCCTGGGCCATGAGCCTGTTGTGCACCCATAGCCATCAATTGGCAATGTTCCCGGCCAAAGCCCAGGAAGAAGTCTGGGGCGACGATCCCGATGCCACCGCCAGCAGTAGCATCGCGCCTTTCGGCCGCACCGAGGAGGTCGAAGGCGGCGTCATGTTCAGCGGTGAAATGGGCTGGAGCAGCGGCTGTGACCATGCCGAGTGGGCGATCGTAGGCTTTCGCCGCAAAAATGCCGAGGGTACTCAGGATTATTGCTTCGCGGTGCTGCCTCGCAGCGATTATGAAATCCGCGATGACTGGTACGCGGTGGGCATGCGCGGCAGTGGCAGCAAGACGTTGATCATCGACAACGCTTTTGTGCCGGAACACCGGATCCAGAAAGCCAAGGACATGATGGAAGGCAAATCCGCTGGGTTTGGCCTGTACCCCGACAGCAAGATTTTCTACTCGCCGTATCGCCCGTATTTCGCCAGCGGTTTCTCCACGGTGAGTCTGGGTGTGGCGGAACGCATGCTGGAGGTTTTTCGCGAGAAAACCCGAACCCGCGTGCGCGCCTACACCGGCGCGGCGGTGGGCGCCGCCACCCCGGCGCTGATGCGCTTGGCCGAGTCCACTCATCAGGTGGCGGCAGCCCGGGCGTTTCTGGAGAAAACCTGGCAAGAGCATGCCGAACACAGTGAGCGCCACCAATACCCCAGCCGCGAAACCCTAGCGTTCTGGCGCACCAACCAGGGGTACGCCACCAAAATGTGCATTCAGGCAGTGGATCGCCTGATGGAAGCGGCCGGGGGGGGCGCCTGGTTCGAGACCAACGAACTGCAACGGCTGTTCCGCGATGCTCATTTGACCGGTGCTCACGCCTACACCGACTACGACGTCTGCGCGCAGATTCTGGGCCGTGAACTGATGGGCCTGGAGCCCGACCCCACCATGGTTTGATCGCCTGCTCGCTGAGCCTGGCTCATATAAAAACAACTGAGGCCGTCGACTGAGGCGGCCGGGAGTCTTGCATGTCTAATGTGTGCGATAGCGCTTTCGACACCCGTGCGTTTCGCCGGGCCCTGGGTAACTTTGCCACTGGCGTGACCGTGGTCACCGCAGCCGCCGAAGATGGTCGCAAGGTCGGCGTGACGGCCAACAGTTTCAACTCGGTGTCCCTGGATCCGCCGCTGATTCTCTGGAGCATCGACAAGCGCTCCAGCAGCCACGGCGTGTTCGAGGCCGCCAGCCATTTTGCGGTGAACGTGCTGGCCGCCGACCAGATCGACCTGTCGAACAACTTCGCCCGGCCCAAGGAGGATCGGTTCGCCGAGATCCAGTTCGAGGCCGGTGAGGGAGGTGCTCCGGTGTTTGTCGATTGCTCGGCGCGTTTTCACTGTGAAAAATTCCAACAGGTTGATGGCGGTGATCACTGGATCATGATCGGTAAAGTCGTGGCGTTTGATGATTACGGTCGCTCGCCATTGCTTTATCACCAGGGCGCCTACTCGATGATCTTGCCCCATACCCGCATGACCAAACGGGAGGAGGGGCAGTCCCCCAGCAGTCACTTCCAGGGCCGTTTGAGCCACAACTTGTATTACCTGATGACCCAGGCGCTGCGGGCCTATCAGGCCAGTTACCAGCCCCGCCAGCTGTCCACCGGGCTGCGCACCAGCGAAGCACGGATGTTGATGGTGCTGGAAAACGATGCAGGGCTGAACCTGTGCGACCTGCAACGGGAAGTGGCGATGCCGGTGCGCGAGATCGAAGAGGCCGTGGCGAACCTCAAGCGCAAGGGGCTGGTCACCGATGAGGGCGAGCGCGTGCGTCTGACCGTCAAGGGCGTGGACGAAACCGAAGGACTCTGGGCAATTGCCAAGGAGCAGCAAGACAAGGTATTTGGCCAGTTCAGCGAGCAACAGGTGGAGCATTTCAAGGCCGTGCTCAAAGGCGTCATCAAAGGCGCTTGAGTTGTTACAGGTGTTCAGGCGCGATACCCATCCTTGTGGCGAGGAGATAAATCCCTTCGCCACAAGGTAACTCGGCGCTGAAGCTGTTAAGATTTAGTTAACTCATTAACTAAATCCTCTCGCGATCACACCTATGCCCAAACCGCGCCAATCCTTGACCCTCACCCTTCTACAGGCCCGTGAAGCGGCCATGGGTTTTTTCCGTCCCTCGCTCAATCAGCACGGTTTGACCGAACAGCAATGGCGGGTCATCCGCATCCTCAGTCAGCACGACGAACTGGAGATCAATCGCCTCGCAGAACTGGCCTGCATTCTCAAACCGAGCATGACCGGCGTGCTGACGCGCATGGTAGCGGCGGGCATGGTGGAACGGCGCAAGGCCGAACAGGATCAACGGCGGGTGCTGGTGCGACTGGCGCCGCAGGGGCAGGCATGCTTCGACTCGATGAGCCAGAGCATGGAAGAGAATTACCAGCGCTTGCAGGTGAAGCTGGGAGAGGAAAAGCTGCAGACCTTGCTGGGGTTGCTCAATGATCTGAAGACGATCAGACGCTGAGGCAAGTCTGCTTTTGTGGCGAGGGAGCTTGCTCCC
>NZ_JABWQV010000085.1 GCF_014268615.1 Pseudomonas tehranensis
CGGGGGGGGGGGTTTTGTTATGTGCAGATAAAATGCCCCCGTTGCGCCCCCCCGCCCCATTGCCCGTCTACACTCGAAACATCCTCCCCAAGCCATAACGAGACCGTGATGCCCAGACTGACGGCCGTGATTTTGCTGTCATTGATGACCTGGACCGCAACGGCTGGCGCGCTGACGCTCACCGAAGAAGAGCGCCGCTGGCTCAAGGACCACCCCGACCTGCGCCTGGGTGTCGACGCCTCCTGGCCACCGTTCGAGTTTCGCGACGATCAGGGGCGATATCAGGGCCTGGCCGCCGACTACGTGGATGTTATCCGCGAGCGGCTGGCTGTCACGCTCACGCCTATCGAGCCCGTCAGTTGGACGATGGTGCTGGAGCAGGTCGCACAGGGCAAAATCGATCTTTTACCCGGCATCATGTCCACGCCCGAACGTCAGAACTACCTGGCCTTCACCCGCCCATATCTGGACTTTCCCATCGTCATCCTGGCCCATCATGGCGGTGCAGAACCTCATAATCTTGAGGATTTGTACGGGCTGAAAATCGCCGTGGTGGAAAACTATGCGCCCCACGAACTGTTGCGCAACCACCATCCAGACCTGAATCTGGTGGCGCTGCCCAATGTCAGCTCAGCCTTGCAAGCCTTGGCCACCGATAAAGTGGATGCGGTGGTGGGCGACCTGGCTTCCAGTGTCTGGAGCCTGCGCCAACTCAAGCTTGACGGGCTCTATGTCAGCGGAGAAACACCCTATCGCTATCAACTGGCCATGGGCGTCCCCCGGGAGAACAAGATACTGGTGGGCATCCTGGACAAGGTGATAGCGGACATGACCCCGGCCCAAATCAGCGAAATACAGGAGAAATGGGTCGGCAATGTCCGAGATTACCGAAGGTTCTGGTCAGACCTGCTGGTTTACGGCTTGCCTGCACTGCTCCTCTTGAGCGGCATACTCGCGGCGGTGATCCGCATCAATCGCCGCCTCAGCTCAGAGATCGCGCGACGAGTCGATCTGGAACAAGAACTGCGCAGCAGCGAATACCACTATCGCGGGCTGGTGGAGAGCCTTTCAGCAATTGCCTGGGAGGCAAGGGTCAGTGACTTCACCTACAGCTACGTGTCCCCTCACGCTGAAGAACTGCTCGGCTATCCCCTCTCCCACTGGTTGATTCCAGGGTTCTGGCGCAACATTATTCATCCCGCCGATCTGATCCGCGCCCAGACCTATTGCGACCATGAAGTGCTGGCGGGCCGCGACCATTGCATCGATTACCGCGTGATCACTGCTGACGGCCGCTGCCTGTGGGTGCGCGATATTGTCAGCCTGATCCAACACGGGCACGAACCGGTGATGCGCGGGTTGATGATCGACATCAGCGAAGCCAAACGTACCGAGGAAGCGCTGCGCCTTTCCGAGCAAAAATTCGCCTCGGTATTCCGCCAGTGTCCGGACATCCTGGTGATCGCGCGCCTGCTGGACGGTTGCCTGCTGGAGGTCAACAAGGCCTTCGAGGAGCAGATTGGCCTGGGCGCCGCGGAGGTGGTGGGCCAGACCGCGACCGAACTGAACATCTGGGGCATCCAGGATGTCGGTCCGAGCCTGCTGCAACGATTACAGGCCGGCAGCATCCGCAATCTGGAGATGTCTTTTCGCCGCAGCAATGGCCAGGTGTTCACCGGGCTGATCTCGGCCGAACCCTTTGACCTCGACACCACCCCAGCGCTGGTCGTGGTCGTCCGTGACATCAGCCAGCTCAAGGAAACCCAGCAGCAGCTGCAGACCTCCGAAGAGAAGTTCGCCAAGGCTTTTCATGCCTCGCCCGACGGCCTGCTACTGTCCCGGCAAAGCGACGGCCTGCTGATTGAGGTCAACGAAGGCTTCAGTCGCATTACCGGCTTCAACAGCGCCTTGTCGGTGGACCGCTCCACCCTGGACCTGGGCATCTGGGTCAACCTCAATGAGCGCAAACAGATGCTCGACCTATTGCAACGAGACGGTTATGTCAGGGACTTCAGGTGTCATATCCGCCGTAACGATGGACAGATACGGCTCTGCGAAGTGTCCAGCCGCCCTCTGCCCATCGGCGACGAAGACTGCATGCTGACCATCGCCCGGGACATCACCGAACGCCACCTCATGCAGGAAAAACTGCAACAGGCCGCCACCGTGTTCGAGAGCACCGCCGAAGGCGTGCTGATCACCGATACGCAACAGCACATCAGCGCGGTAAACCGCGCCTTCAGCGAAATCACCGGCTATAGCGAAACCGAAGCCTTGGGTCACACTCCGCGGCTGTTGGCTTCCGGCCTGCACGACAGCGCGTTCTATGCCGCGATGTGGCACCAGTTGACGGCCGAGGGACACTGGCAGGGGGAGATATCCAACCGGCGTAAAAACGGCGAGCTGTATCCCAGTTGGCTGACCATCAGCGCGGTGCGTAACCGGGATCGGGAAATCACCCATTTCGTTGCGGTCTTTGCCGACATTTCCAGCCTCAAGCACGCTCAGGCCCGACTCGATTACCAGGCGCACCACGACCCGCTCACCGGCCTGCCAAATCGCACATTGTTCGAAAGCCGATTATTGATGGCGCTCAACAGCCAGCAGGAAGATGGCGGTCAGGGTGCGGTGCTGTTCCTGGACCTGGACCGCTTCAAGCACATCAATGACAGCCTGGGGCACCCGGTAGGGGATCTGCTGCTCAAGGGTATCGCCGTGCGTCTGCGTGAGCAGTTGCGCGATATCGATACCGTGGCGCGCTTGGGTGGCGACGAATTCATCATCCTGCTGCCAGGCCTGCAACAACCCAGCGATGCCGAACACATTGCCCAAAAACTCTTGAATTGCTTTGCGGCACCGTTCCAGGCCGGCGAACATGAATTTTTCATCAGCGCCAGCATCGGCACCAGTCTGTACCCCCAGGATGGCTGCGACGTTGCCACGCTGGTCAAAAATGCCGATGCGGCGATGTACCGCTCCAAAGCCAAGGGTCGCAACCGGGTTGAAAGTTACACCCGCGACCTCACCGCCCAGGCCAGTGAGCGGGTGGCACTGGAGCACGAGTTGCGACGCGCCATCGAGCGCAACGAATTATCGTTGTCCTTCCAACCCAAATTCAGCCTTGCCGACAATCGCCTGGTGGGTGCCGAGGCGCTGATTCGCTGGACCCACCCCACGTTTGGCGACGTACCGCCGGAACATTTCATCCCGCTGGCTGAAGAAAACGGCATGATCCTGCAGATTGGTGACTGGGTACTGGAACGTGCCTGTCGGCAACTGTCCGAATGGAACGCCGCCTACGAAAGCCTCGGCCCGCTGTCAGTCAACCTGGCCGGAGCCCAATTGCGCCAACCCAACCTGCTGGGGCGTATCGAGCAACTGCTGCGTGAGCACCATCTCAAGCCCGGCTTATTACAACTGGAAATTACCGAAAACTTCATCATGAGCCAGGCCGAAGAAGCCCTCGCAGTGCTGCACCAGTTGAAAAAACTAGGCGTGCAACTGGCGATAGACGACTTTGGCACCGGCTACTCATCTCTGAGCTACCTCAAGCGATTGCCGCTGGACTTCCTCAAGATCGACCAGTCCTTCGTCCGTGGCCTACCCGATGACCCGCACGACGTGGCCATCGTGCGGGCAATTATCGCCCTGGGCCGCAGTATGCAATTCACCATCATCGCCGAAGGCGTCGAGACCCTGGCCCAACAACAATTTCTGGCTGAAGAAGGGTGCGAACAGATCCAGGGCTACATCGTCAGCCTGCCCCTGTGCGCCGAAGAGTTCGCCGCAACGTTTCTTCGTATGACCGTATCGGATTTTTCGGATAGCACAGCCGAGAAACCGTCGCTATAATCCGCGGCCTACTGAGGGCCTATAGCTCAGTTGGTTAGAGCAGAGGACTCATAATCCTTTGGTCCACGGTTCGAGTCCGTGTGGGCCCACCATACAAAAAGCCGCGCATTGCGCGGCTTTTGCGTTTCTGGCTGTCCATCACAGATACAGTCCTCGGGTTAAGTCATGAACATAACCGTTTGCCTACCCCTTATCGTAAGGGGAAACGGTGTCATGGCTTTCATGGGCTCGTTCATCCGGTAATTATTGATCACTACAGGTAGCCGCTATTTCACTTTTGTAAATCCTTTTGGAACCCTTCTTCCGGCACGGCCACTCAGGTGTGAGGATGTCGCCGCTCATAGCGTCCAGGTTGAGATGTGTCGGAGCGGGGAGTGATTGGCGGGTGGGCGCGTAGGCCACCGGAGTCATTTGCATTCTTCTATCTGCCGGTCACCAGAGGGTAATGCCATGGATACGATTAATGTAGGTGCAAGCCGCGCGCTCAGTCGTGGACCTGATGGGATACAGCAGGAAGCAGCGCAACAGGCCTCTCACTCGCCTAACCTCGGTTCTATTGGGTTAGCGATGAGCATGCGGCTTGAAAAACATTTCGAGGCCCACCTCGAAACGGACGCTGACTCCGGTCAACCCGCCGCCCCGGCCTCAAGCGCCCGCAACGCGGAGCTGAACGCCATTCGTGATGACCGGGCTCAACGGTTAGAGGCGGGGAGCTATAACGTCCACGACATGGAGAAGGCGGAAAAAAACGCAGCCAGAGCCGACAGACTATTTGCGTCAATAAAGTCCGGGATGGGGGGGACGCCCTTTGCGGCGCTTACCGAGGCAGGTAATTTCAAGCCGTCCATCCTTCAGGTAGCGGGCAAGCATGCCAATACCGTACGCGAAGCGGCTATAGAGAACGCTATGGCGTGCTTGTATGCCGGTATGGCGGATGCTGCCGGCAACAAGACAATTGCAGGCTTTAAGCCTGGTTATTACCTTAAACCTGATAGCAAGACACTACACCCGGCACTTCAAGCATCAGTGGCGCAAAAACTGCTGGCTTTGGACAAAGGTCCATTGCGCAATGCCTTCGACGAAGCCAATAAATGGCTTACCGGGTTTGCCGTACGTAATACGGCAATGTACGCGTCAACGCTGGCCATGACGGCTGCTGGCAAAGAGAACCTCGATGCAATCCTGCAACCCGCCCTACGACCGGTCACGGCTATCATCGTGGGCATGGCAATTGAGCATTACAACGTAAGCCGCGATCGCACGAACCATTTAGCTGACCCTGCAATGCTCTATGGCCGTCGAGATGCTGTACCGGAGGGGCAGGCTCACAAGCCTATTGATCAAGACACCGAATGGCTGGATGACTTCAAGACTTTAAAGGATCTCGATGCCACTGCCCTGGTTAAGATGGTCTCCGCACGGCTTGGTGAAGGCGCGGCTACGGCTCTGAATGCGGTCATCAGCGGCGATGCCTTGAAAGAGATAGTAGACCCGGTCAGTGTGGTAGGAAACGGTCTCCTGATTGGCGGTTTTTCTGCAATGGGCGCGGGTACAGCCGCCACAGCTAACTTGGCCAAGTCCAAGGAACTGGGAAAAATGGCGGCTACCGCAGCCTCGGAGGGTGTAAAAAACGTATTGGGCACCGTGGCGTTCGGGTTGTGGGCAGCTGGCGCCTCGCTAGGTGGGTCGTTGCCGAAAAAAGCCACCGCTGCAGTCGATGCCCATGTACCAAAAGCAGTAGAAGGGGGCGCAGATGCAGCTGGCAGGGTGGCGGTCAAGGGCGGTGAACTTGCACTCAAGACATCGCTCGCCAGCGCCAGATTTGTCAAAGAAACAGCTGTTTCAGGGGCCGACCACACCAAAAGTGCAGTTCAAGCGGCAGGGGATGGGGTCATCAGCGCCGCCAGCGCCATCGGCACCACCTCCCAATTGGCCTGGGACAAAAGCATTGGAGCTCTGAGGCAACGCGCGGTGGGCAGCTCTCAAGGCCAAGCCGTTGATGGTCAGAACATACCCATGCAGCCGCTCGCGGCTACGCAGGCCCCAGCGTCGTCCTCAGCACCCGCGCGTCCCCCAGCTCAGGATGATAGCGATATCGTGTAGCGGCCTTCTGCGTCGCTCACTGTAATCTTAGCGTTATGAGGTGGTTCCAAGGACTCGCGCACAGGCAACCATGCCGACCGGCAGCTCATCCTTTTCGATGGCGATGACCTTCTGTCGAGTAAGCGAGATTGGCCTGGGTCAGACCGTCATGGGCTGGATAGGTCTCGGGATCCCCGGGCTGCCGCTATCCTATAGCCCGCTTCTGCAAGACACATGACCGCAGTTGCCATGCACAGAACCGTCCCCTGAGGCTGATTAAGCACAACTCTCAGGGCGCCGAAACTACCGCTCTGTAGTACAGTTGCGCCCGCCAGGGCCCGGCCACTGCCAGTGATAAAGGCCGGTGCTGCCCTCGAACGACTCGACGGTGCCATATTGCGGGTTTTCGGATCGGGAACGGTCGGCGGCATCGAAACGTCCGAAGACGAGAAATCGGATGTAAAACCAGGCATAAACTGATCGCGGGACGCTCAAGAGGGCGGCTCCGCCGATAATAAGAAATATAGGAGAAACAGATGGAATTCCTGCAAACGCTGTTCGGGTATGTCGACAGCCTCACGTGGGGGTGGTCGCTCATACCCATTCTCGTGGTCTTCGGCGTGTTCATCACGATTATGTCGGGTTTCGTCCAGTTCGAATTCTTCGGCCGGATGTTCCGCGTGCTCTCAGGTAAGAACCAGAATAGCGACCCCAACAACCTCAGTGCGCGACAGGCGCTGCTGGTATCTGTGGGCGGTCGTGTGGGCGGCGGAAACATTGCCGGTGTAGCCGTCGCGATTACGCTCGGTGGGCCCGGCGCGGTTTTCTGGATGTGGTGTATCGCGCTCGTCGGCATGGCGACCAGTCTCGTCGAATGTACGCTTGCCCAGGTTTATAAGCGCACTGACGGGGAGCACTCCTTCCGTGGCGGCCCAGCCGACTACATCCGGCACGGCCTCGGTTCGAACTACAACTGGCTTGCGATCGTTTATGCAGTCTGCCTGCTGGCGGCCTTCGGCCTTGGCTTCAACGCCTTTCAAGGCAACACTGTGGCCGGCGCGATGCAGGATTCGTTCGGGATCAGCCGCTTTGTGACCGGAGCGCTCCTGGTGCTTGTCACCGGGTTTGTGATCTTTGGTGGAATCAAGCGCATTGCCAAGGCGGCCGATGTCGTGGTTCCCGTCATGGCGTTGGGTTACCTGGCGCTTGCCCTGATCGTCATCGTGATGAACATCGGTGAAATTCCGGCGCTCTTCGTACGCATCGTCTCCAGTGCCTTCGGCTATGAAGAAGCCATTGCCGGCGGCATGGGAGCGGCGATTGCACAAGGCTTGCGCCGCGGCCTGTTCTCAAACGAGGCGGGGCTTGGTTCCGCACCGAACGTCGCAGCGACTGCGCTGGTACATCACCCGGTCAGCCAGGGCATCACCCAATCGTTCTCAGTCTTCATCGACACGATCGTGATTTGCTCGTGCACGGCTTTCATCATCCTGCTGGGTGACGTCTATGTTGCCGGTGCCACAGGTATTGACGGTGTCGTGCTGACACAGCAGTCACTGGCCAACCATTTTGGTGAGTGGTCGCGCTACGCGTTGAGCCTGGCGATCCTGCTCTTCGCTTTCTCGTCCATCATTTACAACGTGTATCTGGGTGAGAACGCACTTGCGGCAATCACCAAATCGAAACCAGCCCTGCTGGTGCTGCGCGTGTTTATTCTGGGCTTGATTTTCCTCGGCGCCGCGGCCCCGAACGCCACCTCGGTGTTCTTCTTCTCAGACCCGATGATGGGCATTCTGGCACTTGTGAACCTGATTGCGATTCTGATGCTGTTCCCTACTGCAATACGGGTGATCAACGACTTCCGCGCGCAGTTGAAAGCCGGTGTGGCAAGGCCGGTATTTGATCCGGCAAAATTCCCCGATCTCGATCTCGACCGCAAGGCATGGGATATCAATCGCTGGAAATGACCCTGGCCCGGTCGCAGCCTGGATTGGGCTGCGGCCACATCTGAAACGAGTTGATACCCGCATCGTCAACTCTGCGGATACTGTCGCCATGACCAACATCATGGCGGCAGGCATTTCCCGACCGCATCCCAATGGATTAGGTGGCAAAGGCATGCGAGCCTGTAACATGCCAGCCACCGATATCCACGCCGGAGCCCACCTTGTCTGACGCCCGCCCTCCCGTCCTCGACGAAATCGACCGCCAACTGATTGCCGCCCTGCAAATCAATGCCCGGGAAAGCGTCGCCATGCTCGCCCGACAATTGGGCATCGCCCGCACTACCGTGACGTCGCGGCTGGCGCGGCTGGAAAAAACCAGGGTCATTACCGGATACGGCGTGCGTCTGGGGCAGCGGGTGATTGACGGCGGGTTGCAGGCTTATGTCGGCATCAAGGTTCAACCGCGCTCCGGCAAGGACGTGCTGCGGCGCTTGAGTGCGATGGCCCAGGTCCAGCAACTGTGTGCGGTCAGTGGCGAATTCGACTATGTGGCCTGGCTGCGCACGGATTCACCGGAGCAGCTGGATCAGTTACTGGATCAGATTGGCAGTGTGGATGGGGTGGAGAAAACCACCACTTCGATCATCCTCAGCAGCAAGATCGATCGGGGACAGCCAGTCTAGCGCGTGCGACTTAATATGCACGCGGTGCCGTCGGGCCGGCTACGTCTCCATGACCGGCATGCCGCTATCGCGTGACGGTTCGCTCCCCCCGAGCTGCGTTTCGTCATTAAGATCAATAAACACATCAGAATGACTATAAATCATCCAAATCGACGACACATTGCGTCTTATTAACGTGTTTCACCCTCTCTAGAATGGCTGGCATCTTTCCTATACTCAGACGCGCAAGCCGCGTCGAGTCGCCCAATCAAGGTCAGCCATGAACAAGAACAATCGCCACCCAGCAGACGGCAAGAAGCCCATCACCATTTTCGGGCCGGACTTTCCTTTCGCTTTTGACGACTGGATCGAGCATCCCGCCGGCCTGGGCAGTATTCCCGCCCACAACCACGGGGCAGAAGTCGCGATTGTCGGCGCCGGGATCGCCGGCCTGGTGGCGGCCTACGAGTTGATGAAGCTGGGCCTCAAGCCGGTGGTCTACGAAGCGTCGAAAATGGGTGGGCGCCTGCGCTCACAAGCGTTCAACGGCGCCGAGGGTGTCATTGCCGAGCTGGGGGGCATGCGGTTTCCGGTGTCGTCCACGGCGTTCTATCACTACGTCGACAAACTGGGCCTGGAGACCAAACCGTTTCCCAACCCTTTGACCCCGGCCTCGGGCAGCACGGTCATCGATCTGGAAGGCCAGACCTACTACGCACAAAAGTTGGCAGACCTGCCGGCATTGTTCCAGGAAGTGGCCGACGCCTGGGCGGATGCGCTGGAGGACGGTTCGCGCTTCGGCGATATCCAGCAGGCGATTCGCGACCGCGACGTGCCACGCCTCAAGGAACTGTGGAACACCCTGGTCCCCTTGTGGGACGACCGCACTTTCTACGACTTCGTCGCCACCTCCAAGGCGTTTGCCAAACTCTCGTTCCAGCACCGTGAAGTATTCGGCCAGGTTGGTTTCGGCACCGGCGGCTGGGATTCGGACTTTCCCAATTCGATGCTGGAAATCTTCCGCGTGGTGATGACCAATTGCGACGATCATCAGCACCTGGTGGTTGGCGGTGTCGAGCAGGTGCCCCATGGCATCTGGAAACATGTGCCGGAGCGCTGCGCGCATTGGCCAGAAGGCACCAGCCTCAACTCGTTGCACCTGGGCGCCCCGCGCAGCGGTGTCAAGCGCATCGCGCGCGCCGACGATGGCCGGTTCAGCGTGACCGACGTGTGGGACAACACCCGCGAATATGCTGCGGTGCTGGTCACCTGCCAAAGCTGGCTGCTGACCACTCAGATCGAATGCGAAGAGGCGCTGTTCTCACAAAAAATGTGGATGGCCCTGGACCGCACCCGCTACATGCAATCGTCGAAGACTTTCGTGATGGTCGACCGACCGTTCTGGAAGGACAAGGATCCGGAAACCGGCCGCGACCTGATGAGCATGACCCTCACCGATCGCCTCACCCGTGGCACCTATCTGTTCGACAATGGCGATGACAAGCCAGGGGTCATTTGCCTGTCGTACTCGTGGATGAGCGATGCGCTGAAAATGCTCCCCCATCCGGTGGAAAAGCGCGTGAAGCTGGCGCTCGATGCCTTGAAGAAGATTTATCCCAAGGTGGACATCGCCGCACGGATCATCGGCGATCCGATCACCGTGTCCTGGGAAGCCGACCCGCATTTCCTCGGCGCATTCAAAGGTGCCCTGCCCGGCCACTATCGCTACAACCAGCGCATGTACGCACATTTCATGCAGGACGACATGCCGGCCGAACAGCGAGGGATCTTTATCGCCGGCGATGACGTCTCATGGACACCGGCCTGGGTTGAGGGCGCGGTACAAACCTCACTCAATGCCGTGTGGGGAATCATGAAGCACTTCGGCGGTGAAACTCACCCCGAGAACCCGGGGCCAGGTGACGTGTTCGACGAAATCGGTCCGATCGCCCTGCCCGAATAAAAGGAGTTTTTGATGCGTGTAGCCCTTTACCAATGCTCACCGCTGCCGCTAGACCCGGCCGCCAACCTGCAACGCCTGCATCAGGTGGCGCTGGAGGCCAGGGGCGCCGATGTGTTGGTGTTACCGGAAATGTTCCTGACCGGCTACAACATTGGTGTCGACGCGGTGAATGTATTGGCCGAGGTCTACAACGGCGAATGGGCGCAGCAGATCGCTCGCATCGCCAAGGCGGCCGGTCTGGCGATCGCCTATGGCTACCCGGAACGTAGCGAAGATGGGCAGATTTACAACGCGGTGCAACTGATCGACGCCCACGGCGAACGCCTGGCAAATTATCGAAAAAGTCACCTGTTTGGCGATCTGGACCACGCGATGTTCAGCGCTGGCGATAGCGAACTGCCCATCGTCGAGCTTAACGGCTGGAAGCTCGGCTTTCTGATCTGTTATGACCTGGAGTTTCCGGAAAACGCCCGGCGCCTGGCCCTGGCCGGCGCCGAACTGATCCTGGTGCCCACCGCCAACATGCAGCCCTACGAGTTCATCGCCGATGTCACCGTGCGCGCCCGGGCCATCGAGAACCAGTGTTTTGTGGCTTACGCCAACTATTGCGGTCATGAAGGTGAATTGCAGTACTGCGGCCAAAGCAGCATCGCCGCCCCGGATGGCAGCCGCCCTGCCCTTGCCGGGCTGGACGAGGCCTTGATCGTAGGTGACCTGGATCGGCAACTGATGGAGGATTGCCGTGCGGCCTACAACTACCTGCATGACCGCCGCCCTGAGCTTTACGACAACTTGAACAAACACTGATTGAGAACGCCCCCTAATCCGCTAGCATGAGCGCTTCTCTGTTCTGGAAACGCTCATGTCGGCCGTCGATTCCTTTCGCCCCCACACTGAAACCCTGGCCAACGGCTTGCGAGTGACATTGCGCCATGTCCCCGGCCTCAAGCGCAGCGCTGCGGTGTTGCGGGTGGCGGTCGGCAGCCATGATGCGCCGCTCGCCTGGCCGGGACTGGCGCACTTGCTCGAACATCTTTTCTTCCTCGGCACTGAGCGGTTTCCCACAGAGCAGAACCTGATGGCCTACGTGCAACGGCATGGTGGCCAGGTCAATGCCCGCACCAGCGAACGCACCACCGATTTCTTCTTCGAATTACCGCCGGCGGCCTTTGCCGGCGGTCTGGAACGACTGGGGGACATGCTCTCCCATCCGCGCCTGGATGAAGCCGACCAATTGCGCGAACGGGAAGTGCTGCACGCGGAATTCATCGCCTGGTCCCAGGACCCCACGGCCCAGCGACAAGTGGCCCTGCACGAAGGACTGTCCGCAGCTCATCCACTGCGGGGTTTCCATGCGGGCAATCGCGACAGTCTTGCGGTGCAGCAGGCCGAATTCCAAAGGGCACTGCAGGACTTTTATCGAAGGTTCTACCAGAGCGGCCAAATGACGCTGAGTCTGGCGGGCCCGCAAAGCATCGAAGCCTTGAACGCATTGGCCGAGCAGTTCAGCGGCGATGTGCCTGCGGGTGAAGCGGTCACCCGGCAGCCAGCGCCGGAGCTGATGGCATCGCACCAGGCCAGCTATCAACAGGTCAGCGCAGGACGACTCGACCTGCTGTGCGCCTTCGAAGGTTTACCGGTCGCCTCGCCGCAAGCCATGGATTTTCTCTGTACCTGGCTGAACAACAGTAAACCGGGCGGCCTGCTCGCCACCTTGCGTCAGCGCGGTCTGGCTGACAGCCTCAAGGCTTCGACGCTGTACGAGTTTGCCGAGCAAGCGCTGTTGCACATCGAGTTCAAACTCGACAACGACCAAACGCCGAACGACATTCGGCCATTGCTGCACGATTGGTTGGGTTTTTTCGCTGTCCAGGACGACTGGGCGCCCCTGCGCAATGAGTTCACCGCACGGCTGCAACGTTGCCAGGAGACGGCGACGGCCTTGCAACTGGCCCGTTGGGACAATGAAGATCGCGATGTTCGACTGTCGGAAAACGATCTGTCACGGCTCAGGGAAATCCTCAAGCAATTGCACCCGTCGGAGAGCGTCATCGGGCAATGGCAACTGCCCGCGCCCAACCCGTTCCTGCAAATGGCCAGCGAAGCCCCCCGTACCGGGTTGATACGCGGCCAGACCAGCGCCCATCGCGGTCTGCGCACCTTCGCCCAGGACCGCTCCCGCGGCCGACGGGAACGCTCCCCCATGCAGTTCAGCCAAGGGCTGGCGGACAACACCCCGCAAGGCGCGGTGTATCTGCGCTGGCGACTGACGACGCTGCCCCCGCTCGACCTCTCGACCAAACTTGATCGGCATCTGCAGGATCTGCGTGAAGATGCGCGTCAGGCCGGCGTGGAAGTCACCTTTGAGTCCTGCGCCAACCAGTGGCTGCTGAAGCTGGTTGGCTTGCAGGCACCGATGCCCTTGGTGCTTGAGCACATTCTGACGAAGCTGGAACAACCGCTGCCGCCGACGCCAGCGAGGAACGAAACGCCGCTGATGCCGATTCGGCACCTGTTGAAGGAGCTACCGAATCATTGCCAGCAAAACGCCCAATCATCAGCCTTGGCGCTGACCGAGAGCGCCCCTAACGTGTGGACGACGGCGCAGTGGGACGGATTGGCCATGGGCCTGTCGGCCGCCACTCAGGGAGCAATCGGCCCGGCGCTGGCCCGGGTGCCCGGCATTGCCGCCCAGCAAGCCCAACCGACCTCCCCTTGCGGGCAGCCGATCTGGCACACCCTTCAGACCCACGGCGACGAACAGGCCGTGTTGTTGTTTTGTCCCACGCCTACCCGAACCCTGCCCGACGAAGCCGCATGGCGGTTGCTGGCACAGCTGTGTCAAACACCGTTTTACCAGCGCCTGCGGGTCGAGTTGCAGTTGGGTTATGCGGTGTTCAGCGGTGTGAAGCAGATCGATGGGCAAACCGCTTTGTTGTTTGGTGTCCAATCACCCAACACCTCGGCGGCCCAGTTGATCGCCCATATCGACCAGTTCCTGAGCGGCCTGCCGGACCTGCTCCGGCAGCTCGACGATTCGACGCTAGCCAGTCAGCAGCAGGCCCTCGCCGCCCAGTTCCAGAGCGCCGCCCTGTCCTGCGCCCAAGCGGCGGAACTGCTCTGGCAGGGCAAACTCGCTGGCCACCCGTCGGATTATCTTGAGCAATTGTCCGATGCCATCATGCGTGTGGATCGAGAACAGCTGATGGACGCCGTGCGGCATCTGCTTAGCGCCGAAAGTGCACGCTACTGCCTGACCAATGGAGCCTGCCCTGGAGAGCCCTGGAACGCGGAGCCGTGATCATTACCGTCTGTGCAATGAGCTTTCTCGGAGAATTGCGGCCAACGGATATGTCAGATTTAGTAACATAGCCGCCTAAGCATCTGAACATCTCCCTTCGGAGGTGGACTATATGTATAGGTCTCAACCGACCCATCCTGATGACAACATCCCACCTAAAGGAGTATTTCCATGTCTTGGTCCAAACCCGCATATATCGACCTGCGTATCGGTTTCGAAGTCACCATGTACTTCGCCAGCCGTTGATTGCTGCAGGCGGTTGAACGCGCAGCACAACGCCTCGGTCAGCCGGGGCGTTTTTTATTTCGGTTTGCAGATGGAGCGGCCATGTTTGTCCAGATTCTAGGTTCCGCCGCCGGCGGCGGTTTCCCTCAGTGGAATTGCAACTGCGCCAATTGCGCAGGTTTTCGCAACGGCAGCCTGCGAGCCCAGGCACGCACCCAGTCGTCCATCGCGATTTCCGATGATGGCGTGAACTGGGTGCTGTGCAATGCCTCCCCGGACATTCGCGCCCAGCTCCAAGGGTTCGCCCCGATGCAACCGGGTCGGGCACTGCGGGACACCGGTATCGGCGCCATCATTCTGATGGACAGCCAGATCGACCACACCACCGGCCTGCTCAGCCTGCGCGAAGGCTGCCCGCATCAAGTCTGGTGCACCGACATGGTTCATGAAGACCTGAGCACGGGTTTTCCGCTGTTCAACATGCTGACCCACTGGAACGGCGGGCTGAGCTGGAACCGCATCGAACTCGACCAGCCGTTCACCATCCCGGCCTGTCCGAACCTACGCTTCACCCCACTGCCGCTGCGCAGCGCCGCGCCGCCCTATTCACCGCATCGCTTCGACCCGCATCCGGGCGACAACATCGGCCTGATCGTCGAAGACCTGCGCACCGGCGGCAAACTGTTCTACGCCCCGGGCATGGGCAAGGTCGACGGGCCGTTGCTGGAGATCATGGCCGCCAGCGATTGTCTGTTGGTGGACGGCACGATGTGGGACGACGATGAAATGCAGCGTCGGGGCGTCGGCACCCGCACCGGTCGGGAAATGGGCCACCTGGCACAGAACGGGGCTGGCGGGATGATCGAAGTGCTGGAGCAACTGCCCAATCAGCGCAAGGTCCTTATTCATATCAACAATACCAACCCGATTCTCGACGAAGACTCGCCCGAGCGAGCTGAGCTTGTACGTCGAAAGATCGAAGTGGCTTACGACGGAATGAGTATTGAGTTGTAGGACGGGCGCGACGATTGTGGGAGTGGGTGTGCCCTGTTTCAGCCAATCGCTGCTGGCTGATGAGACGCCATCGCGAGCAGGCTCGCTCCCACAGTAGCTTGAGTCGTACCGGATATTTCATGCGTTACAGATCGAGTGTGGGAGCGAGCCTGCTCGCGATGGGGCCAACCCTGACGCCACAGAATCCACGGGAATTGCCCGGAGACCGAAATGACTGACACCCCCCTGTCCCCCGCCGAGTTCGAAGCGGCCCTGCGTGCCAAGGGCGCGTATTACCACATTCATCACCCGTATCACGTGGCGATGTATGAAGGCCGCGCCACTCGCGAGCAGATCCAGGGCTGGGTCGCGAACCGTTTTTACTACCAGGTGAACATCCCGCTCAAGGATGCCGCGATCCTGGCTAACTGCCCGGACCGGGAGATCCGCCGCGAGTGGATCCAGCGTCTGCTCGACCATGACGGCGCGCCCGGCGAAGACGGCGGCATCGAAGCCTGGTTGCGGCTGGGTCAGGCGGTTGGCCTGGATCCCGATCAACTACGCTCCCAGGAACTGGTGCTGCCAGGCGTGCGCTTCGCGGTGGATGCCTACGTCAACTTCGCCCGCCGCGCCTCTTGGCAGGAAGCCGCCAGCAGCTCCCTGACCGAAATGTTCGCACCGCAGATCCATCAGTCGCGCCTGGACAGCTGGCCGCAGCATTACCCCTGGATCGACCCCGCCGGCTACGAATACTTCCGCACCCGCCTGGGCCAGGCCCGGCGAGACGTGGAGCATGGCCTGGCGATTACCTTGCAGCATTACACCACCCGCGAAGGCCAGGAGCGCATGCTGGAGATTCTCCAGTTCAAACTGGACATCCTCTGGAGCATGCTCGATGCCATGAGCATGGCCTACGAATTGAACCGCCCGCCCTATCACAGCGTGACCGGGCAACGGGTGTGGCACAAAGGAATTACCTTATGAGTTTCGACCGCAGCAAGACCCCACGCTGGCGCCCCGGCTATCGTTTCCAGTACGAGCCGGCACAGAAGGGCCACGTGCTGCTCTATCCTGAAGGCATGATCAAGCTCAACGACAGCGCTTCGCTGATTGGCGGCCTGATCGACGGTGAACGGGATGTGGCCGCCATCATTGGCGAGTTGGCCAAACAGTTCCCCGACGTGCCGGAACTCGGTGACGACATCGAGCAATTCATGGAGGTCGCCCGTGCAGAGCATTGGATCGAACTTGCCTGAAGTCCCTGGCTTGCCACCCAAGCCAGAAGTCGGCCTGCCGCTGTGGCTGCTGGCCGAGCTGACCTACCGCTGCCCGTTGCAATGCCCGTACTGCTCCAATCCGCTGGACTTCGCCGAGCAGGGCAAGGAGCTGAGTACCGAGCAGTGGTTCAAGGTGTTTCGCGAGGCTCGTGAGATGGGCGCCGCTCAATTGGGCTTTTCCGGCGGCGAGCCGCTGGTGCGCCAGGACCTGGCCGAACTGATCGCCGAGGCGCGCAGGCTGGGTTTCTACACCAACCTGATCACCTCCGGCATCGGCTTGACCGAGCAGAAAATCAGCGATTTCAAAAAGGCCGGCCTCGACCACATCCAGATCAGTTTCCAGGCCAGCGACGAACAGGTGAACAACCTGCTGGCCGGTTCAAAGAAAGCCTTCGCGCAAAAACTGGAAATGGCCCGGGCGGTCAAGGCCCACGGCTATCCGATGGTGCTGAACTTCGTCACCCATCGGCACAACATCGACAAGATCGACCGCATTATCGAGCTGTGCATCGCTCTGGAAGCCGACTTCGTCGAGCTCGCCACCTGCCAGTTCTACGGCTGGGCGCAGCTCAACCGCGTCGGCCTGTTGCCAACCCGGGAGCAACTGGTGCGCGCCGAGCGTGTCACCAACGAGTATCGCGCCAAGCTGGAAGCGCAAGGCAATCCGTGCAAGCTGATCTTTGTCACCCCGGACTATTACGAAGAACGCCCCAAGGGCTGCATGAACGGCTGGGGCAGCATTTTCCTGACCGTCACCCCGGACGGCACCGCACTACCCTGCCACGGCGCCCGCCAACTGCCGGTGCAATTTCCCAACGTGCGCGACCACAGCATGCAGCACATCTGGTACGACTCGTTCGGCTTCAATCGTTTCCGCGGCTATGACTGGATGCCCGAGCCGTGCCGCTCGTGTGATGAAAAAGAAAAGGACTTCGGCGGCTGTCGCTGCCAGGCGTTCATGCTCACGGGCGACGCGAGCAATGCCGACCCGGTGTGCAGCAAATCCGCACATCACGGTGTGATTCTTCAGGCTCGGGAAGATGCCGAGCATGCCACGCAAACCATTGAGCAACTGGCCTTTCGCAATGAACGAAACTCACGCCTCATCGTTAAAGGCTGATTCTTTCAGCGCCACCCAGGCCGTTGCGGCAGGTATCGACTTCGCTGAGCTGCAGGCCGGGCCCCTTGGACTGTTCTGGAATGAATACCGCCCCGAAGACGGTGCCTGCCGGATCTGGCACTGGCAGGAGGCCAAGGCCCGATGCCTGACCCCGGACGGGTTCAGTGCGCGTAGCCGGGTTTATGAATACGGCGGCGGATCGTTCTGCCTGAGCGACGACGGCGTGCTGTTCGTCAATGAAGCCGACCAACAGGTGTACTACCAATCGCTGGCCGGCGAACAGCCCGTGGCGCTGACCTCAGGTGAGTGTCGATATGGCGATCTTCACTTCGCTTGCGGCCAGGTGCTGGCGGTGGAGGAGCAGGCCAATCAGCATCGCCTGGTCGCGATTGGCCTGGCAGGTCATCAGCGCCATCTGCTGGCCGAAGGTGCGGACTTCTACGCTGCGCCGACCTTGAGTCCGGATGGTCGACGGCTGGCCTGGATTGAGTGGAGCCGCCCCCATCAACCGTGGACATCAACCAGACTGATGCTGGCCGAGCGCAACGCGGGTGCCTGGGGCGAACCGCGTTGCGTAGCGGGCAGCGCTAACGAGGAGTCCATTCAGCAACCGCGTTTTGATGATTGCAGTCGCCTCTATTGCCTGAATGATCGTGACGGTTATTGGCAACCCTGGATTGAATCCGCCGACGGCCTGGAGCCGCTGCCCGCCGCCGAAGCCGATCACGCCCCTGCGCCCTGGCAACTGGGCGGCTGTACGTGGCTGCCGCTGGGCGAACGAGATTACCTGGCGAGCTGGACCGAGGCGGGGTTCGGACGACTGGGCCTCTGCCGCAGCGACGGCGTATACGAGGATTTCACCGGCCCCTATTCGCGTTTCCGCAGCCTGGCACTCGATGAGCGGTTCATTTATGCCATCGCCGCTTCGCCAGTCAGCCCGTCCGCGGTGATTGCCATTGACCGGCAAAACCATGCAATGGTGACGCTTGCCGGTGGCGTCGCACCGCTGCCCGCCGAACACATCAGTCGCCCCCGAACCCTGCGCTATCCCTCAGCTTCCAACCAAGCCCACGGGTTCTTTTACCCGGCCATGAACGCCGAAGAAAAGCCGCCGCTGGTGGTGTTCATCCATGGCGGACCGACCTCGGCGTGTTATCCCATCTTTGATCCGCGCATCCAGTACTGGACCCAGCGCGGCTTTGCCGTCGCCGACCTCAATTATCGCGGCAGCAGCGGTTATGGCCGGGCCTATCGACAGGCGCTGTATTTGAACTGGGGCGTGGTGGATGTCGAGGATGCCTGCGCGGTAGTCACCTACCTGGAGGAGCAAGGCCTGATCAATGGCCGTTGCGCGTTCATTCGTGGCGGCAGTGCCGGTGGCTATACCACTCTTTGCGCCTTGGCGTTCCATGACGTGTTCCGTGCCGGCGCCAGCCTCTATGGCGTCAGCGACCCCGTTGCCCTTAGCCGCGCCACGCACAAATTCGAAGGCGATTATCTGGATTGGCTGATCGGCGACCCGCAACAAGACGCCGCACGCTACCGGGACCGCACGCCACTGTTGCACGCTGATCAGATCCGCGCCCCAGTGATATTTTTCCAGGGTGAACTGGATGCCGTGGTCGTGCCACAGCAGACACGCGATATGGTCGAGGCACTGGAGGACAACGGTATCGCGGTAGAAGCGCATTACTACGCCGATGAGCGCCATGGCTTTCGTAAGGCGATCAACCAGGCTCATGCGCTGGAGCATGAATGGTTGTTCTATCGCAGGGTGATGGATGGGCCCCTATAGGGCAAATGCAAAACCAAATGTGGGAGCGAGCCTGCTCGCGATAG